>JAMONL010000152.1 GCA_027065815.1 Sulfurovum sp. | reverse complement strand
TTGATCTCTTTTTGGATCTTTTCTATATTCTCATTGAGTGCCTTGTAGTCTTCTGCATATTTTGAAGTATATCCAAGGAGTTCAGCTCTTTTCAGCTCTTCTTTTGCAGCATCCAGCAACTTTGCAGCATCCTCTTTTTTACTCTTGTCAAGTTTGGAAGCCTCGGTTATAAGGTCTTGTGCTACCAAGAGGGGAGTCGGGATGACGATTCTAAATGAGACCAGACTGCTCATTGCTGTGTTTAAAGCAACGGCAGCGCCTTTGATGTCATCTTTTTTGAGTGCCTCAAGTGCTGCTTTTGTAGACACAGGGTAAAGGTTCATGGGAACAGAAACAGTGGTGATATCCAGTTCATCTTTCAGTGGAAGCAGTATGTCCGAAGCATCTTGTGTTTCATGCGCTTTCAGTAACTGAACAGCCAATTTGAGTCTTGCATTAATGACATCTGAAGAGCCCATAAAAGCATAAGCCTGCAGCCTTTCATCAATAGGTATGAGTTTTAATGATGGGTCTGCTTTTAATGCCACATCAAAATTCTTGTTGGCTTTTTCCAAAAGTTTGACAGCTTCATCTTTTTTGTTTTGCTGTAAGGCTGTCATTGCCATATAAGTATTTTGCAAGCCTTCAACGATCTCTTTAGGTGCTTTTTTATGGCTCTTGATTTGCTCATTGGCCACTTTTTGTACGAGTTCTTTCTTATCTGTTTGAGCTTGAAGTACGGTAGTTCCAAGGAGGAGCATAGAGGTTAGTGCTGAGAGTAAAAGTTTTCTTTTCATTTTATATCCTTATGTGTATTATCTGTTGTTCAAATATATTGTAGGGCAATAATACTAACCGTCATTTAATAAATGAAAGAATAGAGAAGATATCTATTACATACGTTTCTTCGTTCGGGAAGTAGCCTGTGCCTCCAAAGGATCATCCGGCCAATAGTGTTTTTTGTATTTCCCTCTTAACTCTTTTTTAACTTCATCATAGGTATTTTCCCAAAAGCTTTCAAGGTCTTGTGTAACTTGCATGGGACGTGAAGCGGGGGAGAGAAGGTGGATCATCAGTTTTACTTTTCCGTTTAGGATGGTAGGGGTTGTTTTGGTACCGAACATTTCTTGCAGTCGTACAGCCAAGACAGGCTGTTCCGGCCTGCTGTAGTCTATGGCAATGTTGGAACCGCTGGCTACTTTTAGTTTTTGGGGAGCAAGGCTGTCTAAAAGTTTTGTCTGTTCAAAGCTGAGTTGTCCTAAAAGAACAGTGTATAAATTTAAATTTTGACAGGCTTTGAGTGTACTGATGCCGGTAAGATAGGGGGATAACCACTCATCCATATTTTCTAGAAGATAGGTATCTGAGAAATTCGGGAAGTCCATATTGTGATGGTTTAAAAAGTTGACCCTCTTCTTCAGTGAAAGCGCTTCTTTATTCCAGTTTAATGCATCCAATCCCAAGGCTTCCAATTCATCTAAAAGTACTTCTTGAATCTCTTCTGTCAGTTCTTCTTTGGATGCAGGATCGATCTGCATCTCTTTTAAGATAATGGCACCTAAACGTTGGACGTTTCGTGCTTCCACTCTTTTCTGCGCTTCATTCCATGTGACTACATCAGCATTTTCAAGTTCCAGATACGCCTCGATCTGAGACCGTGTAAGTTCGCAGGCTTTGTAGATGGTGGCATGGGTGGACTTTGCATCAAGGTCACATATGACCAGATAAGAAGCATCATAAAGTTCATCTTCTTTGTGCAGGGTTGCACCTTTTCCGTTAGAGAGCAGATAGGTACCGCTGTTGGAATGACGCAGGGCAGCGATACGGTCTGGATAGGCAAAAGAGAGAAGTACGCCAAGAAGTTCTGTATTGATCTCCTCTTTTTGTACCTTTTCCAAACGTTTCGCATTGGCAAGCAGATAGTGGCACTGCTTGAGATTGAGAAGATGCCCTCGAAGTGAATTCTTTTGTGCTGCGTCATGCAGAATTACTACACGTTCACGTATATCAGACAGACCCAATCCATTATGGTAAATGTCTTTTTCTGTCAATAATACAGCCAAGAGAGATGCTTCGTAAGAGAGATCAAGCTCCTTGGCCTTTATCATCATATGTGCCAGACGCGGATGTAGTCCAAAAGAACTCATGGCTTTACCGTGTGCTGTAATGGTTCCGTCTTTGTTTATTGCGCCCAATTGTACTAAAAGCTGTTTGGCATGGGAAATGGTAGTGATTGGAGGGGGATCCATCCATGAGAGGGTAGACATGTCATCATTTCCCCAGAGTGCCAGTTCCAATACCATTTGACTGAGGTCTGCCAGAAGTATTTCAGGGGTGTCATGTTCTAAGAGTATTTTGGATCGGTGCCAGAGATGGTAAGCTTTTCCCTCACATAAACGCCCCGCACGTCCGGCTCTTTGTGTGGCTGCATCTTTGGAGATGAAACGGTTTTCCAGTTTGTCCATGCCTGAAAAGGGGTTAAAGATGGAGACATTCTGAAGTCCGGAATCTACCACAACAGTAATACCTTCAATGGTTAAAGAAGTTTGTGCAATGTTGGTAGAGAGTACGACTTTTCGAGAACCTTTAGAAGGTGCTTTAATGGCTCGGTCCTGTGCTTCTTTGCTCAAGTTCCCGTAGAGTGTGGAAACAAAAACATCTTTCGGTTTGCTGCTAGTTAGCAATTTTTCAACCGCTTTGATCTCCCGTACCCCTGAGAGAAAGACAAGTATATTTCCTTCCTCCTCTGACAAGGTCTTCATGAGAAGTTTGTGTACATAATCTGGAATCTCTCTTTTTGTTGGCTGTGTAGTACTCTTGTCCAGATAGATACGTTCCACAGGAAAAGAACGCCCTTGACTTTCTACAAGAGGTGCATTGTCTAAAAGTTCGGAAATCGCGGTTGTATTCAGTGTGGCAGACATGATGAGTATTTTCAAGTCCTCACGTAAAACAGCCTGTGACTCCAGTGCCAAAGCCAAAGAGAGATCTGCATGTAAAGAGCGTTCATGAAACTCATCGAAGATGATGAGTGCTATATCTTCCAGACCGGGGTCATGCTGCAGTTTGCGTGTTAAAATCCCTTCTGTTACTATGAGTATCTTCGTCTCTTTACTCTGTACAGAATCCATCTTTATCTGGTATCCGATACGTTGTCCTACTTTTTCACCTAAAAGTTCAGCCATTCTGGCAGCAGAAGAACGCACAGCCAAACGACGGGGTTCAAGCATGATGATCTTTTTGCCTTTGAGCCAGGGTTCGTCAAGCAGAGCAAGTGGAAGTGCTGTGGTTTTCCCCGCTCCGGGAGGGGCTTGCAATACTAGTTTATGATGGGTAAGAAGCTTTTCTTTGACTTCCGGTATGGCATGGCTGATGGGTAGGGTTTGCATGCTGCAATTATAGCTTACTTATTGTTATTTTCATTCTCCTTCTTATTGTTAATCATGAGGCATCACTCTCTTCGTCAGGGTTCAATTGTATATGAGCATTGTGTTATAATTGCTACAAGAATATTTTCAAGGGCTGGGATAGCAATGCATGATAAAGAATTAAAAACATGTGCCAAATGCGGAGAGCATTATTTTGGTGATGCATGTGTGGGGTGTCATAGCAATCAATACGCCAGTTATACCAGTGATACATCTACAAAAAATAAAATATTGATACTCACAGCTTTTGTTGTTATTGTCACACTGATCATTTTGCAAAAATAGATACCTTGGCTTGCTGTGTCAGGCAGCTTAAAGCGTGATCTCTTTGTTTCTGAATTTGAACAGTTTCTTTTTAGCCTGAAGCAGTAATTTCTCCTGCCTCTGGAGGGTTTCTTTTAAGAGGACGCGTTCAAGTTTCCCTCGCTTAGGGATATGATCTTTATTGGAGGTCAAATAATTGTGCAGCAGCTTTTTCTGGTTGACCGTATCGTTGAACTCACCTAAAAGAGTTTGTACTTTTTTACCGTCTTTGATCATTTTTTCTACTTTTTCTTCACCAAGTATATGCTGAAATTCTTCAAGAAGATAACGCAGTTTCTTAAATGAGATCCTGATCTTATGGAGATTTTTTTCATCAATACCTTTTTCCAGAGCATCTATTTTTATGAGTATTTCATGATAAAGACTCTGTATAACTTTTTTTGCCGTATCTTTTATGCGCACAGTCTGATATTTCGGAGCAAGACCAGTTTTACTTTTTAAAGTATTTCGATAGAGCAAAAAGAAGTGACTGAATGATCTGTTCTTTAACATTTTCTGTATCTTTTTGTATTCCCTCATCTGCTCTTCCTTGATCTCCTTTTGTATCATCTTTTGAGATGTATTGAATTTCAGGAGTTGCTCTTTGATCACATCCAGGTCGCGTTTATGGTTTGTTTTGCTTGCGATCTTTTTCAAACTTTTACTGAAGTGACTTTGTTGCTCTTTGGGAAAAAGAAAAGAGAATTCTTTCAAAAAAGCCCTTGATTTTCTTATATTGATCCTAAACTGATGCAAGTCTTCAGCATTATCATGCAGTATGATCTGTTCTTTGTATAGAAGTATAGAGCAGGAAAACTTGTACAATATAACCCTGATGGCATCAGGAGCCGGGAGTGCAGGTATAAAATAGCTATCAAGCTCTTCTATGGTTTTTGTATCAAGTTCTTTGATGATCAGGAGAATGGAGTCTTTCATCAGATAGCGTCTATGCCGAAAAGATCGGCATTCAACCTAAGAGACATAGACTAAAACATCTGTAGATGCTTTTCTCAAAATAAAAGTACTGACACTTCCTAACAGCATACCCGTACCGCCTAAACCCCTAGAGCCAACAACTGTCAAGTCATAAGAACCTTCGTTGATGTAGTCAAGTACGATCTGTTTGGTATCAAATCCATTCTCTAAAACTTCCCCTTTTTTCAATGAAAGTTTTTTCATTAGATTCTTCATGTTTTCATCAGCATTCTTTTTTTCCATATCATTATATTCGGAAAAATTACGGCCAACCAGTGCATAGGAATCGCCCAGATACAATTTTTCAACACCATGCACTGCACTGATAGCTGCTTTTGGAAAAATAGTTTGTGCAAAAGCAATACCCTGTTTTGACTGTGTTTGAAAATCAGTAGCGGCTATAATATTTTTATAGGCCTCTTTGGCACTCTTTTTCACAACAAGTACCGGTAAACTGCTTCGATGAACTATCTGTTCCGTACGGGTAGCCAAATAATTTTTTTTCTTACTTTTATTTGCCCCTATGATCAGCATATCAGCCCTTATCAATGCGGCCTTGTAGAGCAAAGTATCCGTCACCTTTCCTTCATCTATAAAAATTGCATAAGATACTTGATACTCCTGATTGAGTCCTTTTATTTTTTTATCTATTTTTTTGTGAAGTGCTTTTGTATCTATCGTATCGTCCTCACCTCCAAAATAACTTGGCAATGAAAACCAGGGAGCTTCTATGACATGCATGATGAATAATTTGGCTTTATTCTGTTTTGCGAGTATCAATGCTCTTTTAAGTACATGGTTTGATTTTGAACCAACATCTATTCCAACAATAATCCTTTTTAGATTTTTCATCATGCTACCTACTTCCATTATTAAAATTAAAGTGATATTTCTACCACCTTATGTTTAATTATAGCTCTAAAATATTAACAGATAGTAAGTAAAATATATGACATCCATATATTTTTATTATGTTCTTTATCTTGATTTCCTCATAATGTTTATATATGCCAGGTAATGTACATAAAGACAATTTCTCTGCTTTTTGTGCTTTGCTTGTATTCATAGTTACTTTGGTTATAATCTGAAAAAAAGAAAGGGAACCTCTACGAGCAAGTTTCCCAAAGGCTGAATTATGACAATGTATGGCATCAAAACCTGTTCCACCGTAGGTAAAGCAAGAAAATTTATGAAAGAGCATAACATCGATTTTGATTTTGTTGACTATAAAGTAGAGTCTGTAGGAGAAGAGAAGATACGAGAGTGGCTAAAGCAGGTAGATATCAATATACTTTTCAACAACAAAGGTAAGAAGTACCGTGATCTTGGCTTAAAAGAGCTTAACCTTGATGATGAAGGCAAGATAGCATGGATGGCAAAAGAGAACTATCTGCTTAAACGTCCGGTGATAGAATATGGGGATGGAAAAGTACATGTAGCTTATGATGAAGAGGTATATAAGGAGTTGTTTTTATAAAAAGTTTTCATATGAAAAGTAGTATAGTAGGCATCATCATCTCACTGTTGTTGGTTTCTTGTACTGAAAAACCTAAAGCAACTGTACATGTAGATAAAAATTTAGCATTACCTATCTCTTGTATGAAACTCAATACTATAGGTGTGGAAAAACCGTTTGTCAAAACACTAAGAAGTCTCTATACATTTGATGAAAGTTGTCCCTTCAATTTAACCATTTCGTACAAAAAAGATATAGTCTGTAACAGCAACTATAACTCCTTAGCTAAAAGTACAGGAAAATTTCCTAGGAGTTTTTTGAAATTTGAGTTAAGAAATGGTTTAGAGGTAAGGTATAGTTACTATATTGACCTTCTCGATAATGTAGAAAGCGAAGATGTACGGGCAGGATTTAATAGATTGAAGCATGATATCTTGGAAACAAGATAAAGGGAAATAAGATAGACCTACATCGATTTTGCAATTCTGATAATTAAATCACATAAGCGTGACCTTTATTTTGACACTCCCCGTGCAAGTATGGAAATATATTCCATAGCATACCCCTTTCTCATAAGATAACCCAATCATTTTAGTATTACTAAAACAACAAATACTAAAACTGCTCTATTTAGGGATTCAAAATGCATCTAAAAAATGGACAATGCCAATTTGGAACTGGTCATTGACCTTGTCCCAATTGGCTATCTTCTTTGAAGGGAGATTAGATAAATATCTAGAGGTGTAGCGTATATGTTACTAAGTGTGGCTGACACGGAATTTTAAACGCTCTCTAATAATTATATATTTTTACCTAAAATTTGATCTATAAATTGAATCTTAAGTTCTTCTATTAAATTTGTATATTCTTCTCTAAGTTCTTTATTTTGTTCTATTGTATTTCTGATTTCTTCTTCAGAAAAGTTTTGATAATCAATGTTTTCATTATATAATTCTATTAATTTTTGTTTTCCAAATTGGAAGTTATCAAACTTATGCATAGTGTCCATTAGTTTAGTATAGTGCTCATTTGTTATAATTAATGCGTTATTATCAATGGATTTTTTAGTTTTTTTTACTTGATTAGCAAAGTTTTTAAGCTTGCCTTTTCCTACTTTTTCCCAAAGTGAATCTCCTGAATATTTTAAATCAATTAATGAATGCCACAATATATTATATAATTCAAATTGTTTTGAGGAATATCGTTGTTCTGCATCTTTCATTGCAGAAGACAATCTACTTCTTTCTTCTTTAATTTCATTAAATAGTAGCTCAAAGTTTTGTTTTTCTTTATTTATTACTTTTGTAGCCCAGACTTTACCTAGCCAACTAGATAATCCAATGACCACTATGCTCCAACCACCCAGTGGAGAGAATAAATCTGTTAAGATATCCATATTAAACCTTCAAAATTATTAAACTTATTATACATTCTTTATTTAAAATTAATCATTCATTGATATAAATAAAATCTATACATCAAAACAACAAAGCTATAATACCACCCATGAAACAAACCACAGCACTCAACATACTAAAATCAGGTAAAAATGTCTTTATCACGGGGTCTGCAGGTACGGGTAAAACATATTTGCTTAACCTCTACACGCAGTACTTAAAAGAGCGTAGGGTGTATCCAACTATTGTGGCACCTACGGGCATAGCGGCTTCACATTTGGGTGGTCAGACGATACATTCGTTTTTTGCTTTGGGCATACGTGAGAGCATCGACGAAGGGTATGTTGAGTTTTTGATGGATAAGAAGTACTTGAAGACACGTTTTTCAAAACTGAAACTTCTCATCATCGATGAGGTTTCTATGGTTTCTCCTGAACTGTTTTCTTCTATGGATCTTATCTTGCGCGGCTTCAAAGGTACTGATACACCTTTTGGCGGGGTGCAGGTGGTGATATCGGGTGATTTTTTTCAGCTGCCTCCTGTGTCTAAAGAGCGAAAAGAGAAACGTTTTGCCTGGCAGTCTCCAGCCTGGAAAGCTTTGGAATTGCAGACCTGCTACCTGCAGGAAAAGTTCAGACAGGATGATGAGAGACTCATACAGATACTTGATGACATACGTGTGGGAAGCATCTCTGAGAGTTCGGAAAAGCTTTTGGCAGAGAGACATGAAAAAGAGCTTACTTCACACTTTGCACCTACAAAACTTTACACACACAATGTAGATGTTGACCGTATTAACTTAGCAGAGTTGGAAAAACTTCCAGGAGAAGCAAAACTTTTTGTCTATGAGTCCAAAGGCTCACAAAAGAACATAGAGAAGATCTTTAAATCTTCTTTGGTTCTGGAAGAGTTGGCTTTGAAAAAAGGTGCTGTGGTCATTTTTATCAAGAATAATACAGAAGAGGGCTATGTGAACGGTACCACAGGAACCGTGGAGAGCTTTTCTCCCATAGACAATATGCCCATAGTACGGACTACAGAAGGAAAAAAGATAAAGCTTGACCTGGAGGACTGGTCTTTGGAAAATGACAGTGGTACAGTGACCGCTACTGTTTCTCAAGTACCTTTACGTTTGGCATGGGCTATTACCATACACAAGTCACAGGGAATGACATTGGATGCAGCAGAGATAGACTTAAGTAAAACCTTTGAGACAGGGCAGGGGTACGTAGCACTCTCACGTATACGAAATATAGAAGGTCTACGTCTGATGGGGCTCAATACAATGGCACTGAGAGTAGATCCGCTTATTTTACATGTGGATGATCGTATAAAACAGGCTTCAGCTAAAGCAGCAGATATCATAGAGTCTATGTCCAAAGAGAATATGGAAAAACTTTTCGATAGTCATATCTCTGCACTTGGCGGCATTGTCTCTAAAGAGAAGATAGAGGAAGAGATACAAAACATCAAAGAAGGAAAACCTTCCCATTCAGCTTATGTGACACCGACACACATTAAAACCAAACACCTCATAGAGAAGTCAGATACTCTCATTAAACTGGCACAGAACAGAGGTTTGAGTAAAGGTACGGTTGTGCAGCACCTGGCACACATTAAAGAAGAGGAACCTGATATGGATATTAATAAATATAAACCGTCTGGAGAGGCTTTTGAGAAAGTAGGGGATGCCGTGTTAAAGTTACAAACCAAGAAGTTTAAAGATGATTTTACAGAAGATGGAAAATTAAAACTCAAATCTGTCTATGATGCTTTAGGCGGAGAGGTGAGTTATGATGATATTAAAGTGTGTATGTTGTTTGTAGAGTAAAGATACGTAAAATATGTCAATTTGTCATATTTTTCCATTTGCCTGATGTATTAGATTACAATGTATTTGGATTTATTTTGAATTAAAGGGCGAACACATAAATTCGCCCGTACGCAATGGAGAATTTAATATGAATGCAAAATGTGGTTACCGTCGTCGTTCATTACGTTTGAAACATTATGATTATTCAAAAGCAGGGTTTTATTTTATAACCATTTGTACACAAGACAAATTACATTTGTTTGGTGAGATCGTGGATGGCATGATGGTTTTGAATGATGCGGGCAGGATGATTGAAGATTGGTATATTGAATTGGAAAATAAATTTAAATATATTAAAAATCATGAAATGATCATTATGCCAAATCATATTCATTTTATAATGGAAATTGTATATGGGGGAAATGGTGAATATGTTATCCAAAAGGGCGGACACACAGGTCCGCCCCTACGGGACAATAAACAATATGCAACCGTAGGGGCAGACCTGTGTGTCTGCCTGGATAATACGAAAAAGGTTGGGATTGGTGATATTGTGCAATGGTACAAAACCATGACCACCAATGCCTATATTAAAATGGTTAAAAATGGGATATGTTCGCCTTTCAATAAACGTATATG
>JAMONL010000151.1 GCA_027065815.1 Sulfurovum sp. | reverse complement strand
ATTTGGGAAATATAAAAGGACATGAGCAGATCTTTGCAGCAGCTTCCCTTACGATACTTCTTTCTATTATCCTGCATGGTCTTTCGGCAAAACCGCTGGCTGTACTTTATTCCAAGTATCATGCAGCATCAGATGAGTCTCAAAAGAGTTAAATAGCCTTTGAGACAGTAAAATACTATTCTCCTGCACTTACCATCAATAAAACGGATTATATTTTTATCTGACTGAATTTTATGTTACAATAAACTTTAAATAAAACCAAAAGGATCTAAAATGAAAAAATTACATTTAGCTACACTTATTGCTGCAAGTGCATCAATAGTACTTATGTCAGGTTGTGCTTCAACAGGAACAAGTCAAACAACAGACGGAGCCTTACTCGGTGCAGCAGGTGGAGCATTGGTAGGTCAGGCTATTGGTGGTAATACAGGTTCAACATTGGCTGGTGCGGCTATTGGTGGATTGGCTGGTGCTGCGATCGGAAACAATGAAGAGAAAAAGAGTAGAAGATACTACAGAGATGATCGTGGGTATACTTACTATATTGGGAGTGACGGAAGACGTTATTATACCAATTAACAAAGTGGTGGGAGTCCCCACCAACCTACATTCTACTTCCTACCTAATCCTCAAAAATAATAATATCATAAGCATTTTTCGTGACCAGTGCTTTACTGACATGTACAGAACCGTTACGATTGACCTTGCTTAACTCTTCACGCAGTTGGTCTATCTCATTCTGCATCTGATCGATCTGCTCTTTGAGCTGAAGTACAATATCTACACCCGCGAGATTCACTCCCATTTGACGCGTCAAGCGCAAGATGAGTTTCATACGGTCAATGTCACGCTGTGAGTAGAGACGCATTCTCCCCTGTGTACGGGAAGGCTCTACCAAACCTTCTCTTTCATACTGTCTCAGTGTCTGAGGATGAATATCCAGCATCGTTGCAACCACAGAAATAAGATAGACCGGTTCGTCATAGCTATGCATCATTAACCCCTTTGTACAATTTTACAGTTTTTCTTCTAATATTTTTTTAAGCTCAGGATCCAAAGTATCCACATCAGGCAGTACCACATTGGCGATCAGATAAAGATCCCCTTTGAGTGCTGTTTTCCTGTCAGCAATACCCTTGCCTTTAAGTCTGAATTTCTGACCGTTCTTGGTATTTTTCGGGACTTTCAGAGAAACCTCTTTTTCCGGTGTCTGTACCTGTACTTTCCCGCCAAAGAGTGCTTCTTTCAACGGAACATCAAAGGTTTTGTAGAGATTGTCCCCTTTTCTTTCATACTCGTTGGAAGGTGCCACTTCTACTTTAATAAGCAGGTCACCTGACTGCCCCTGATACTGCTTTCCTTTACCGCGTACTCTGAGTGTTTCTCCACTCTTGATACCCGCAGGGATCTTAATATCAAAGGTCTGTCCATTGGCAGAGATGCTGTGTTTACCTCCGGTCACAGAGACCATGAACGGGATAGTGATACGCGCCTGCATATCTAGATCCGGACCGCCAAACCCTCCAAACCCTCCGCTACTTCCGCCAAAACCGCTAAAGCCGCTGGCACTGCCGCCACCGCCTCCGAACATTTGACGAAGGATCTCATCAAGGTCTACACCTTGTCCCTGACCTCTTGCAAAGTCATGGAAGTTCTGACCTCCGAACATCTGATCCCCGAACTGGTCATACTGTTGTTTCTTTTCATCATCGGAAAGTACTTCGTATGCTGCATTGATCTCTTTGAACTTATCTACAGCACTTTCATCTTTGTTAATATCCGGGTGATATTTTCTTGCAAGTTTTCTATAGGCTTTTTTAATTTCATCAGCACTTGCACTTTCACTGACACCAAGTGTTTCATATAAACTTTTAGACATAGTTTTACCTCTATATTGAATTCATTCTTAATTTAAATGAATTATATCAAAAAACTTTAGTCAATGTCAATCAAGTTTGATATAAAATTAAAAATTTTACTTTATGTATCGTACGGGTCTATAGCCCTCCGAGATGAGCTTCATGATCCCACCTTTGAGATTAATGACCTTATATCCCAACTTATTCGACAAGAACTCCGATACCATACCTGTTCTGCTTCCTACACGACATATG
>JAMONL010000150.1 GCA_027065815.1 Sulfurovum sp. | reverse complement strand
AAGCAACAGAAACGCTTGGCCTTTTTGCCAAAGTGGGGTATGAATATGAATGGGAGACCATAGATGATCTTGGCATTGACAGTACGGATCACGGCTTTATTGTAGGAGCAGGTATTGAAGTGGCTTTGAATGAGCAATATAAACTGGTTGCCGAATATGAGCATTCAACGATCGACAGTCCTCGCGGAGATTCACTCTATGCAGGCTTGATGTTTAACTTTTAGGATGAAGATCCGTCATTATGACGGATCTTTATTAGGCTTCAGCTAAGGGAAGTGTTTTTTCTTCTTTTGTCTGGATATCTTTTATCCATACTGTACCATTGGCAAGTTCGTCTTCACCGATGAGCATGACATAACGTGCATTCATTTTATCTGCACCTTTCATATGGCTTTTGAAACCTTTTGAACTGTACTCCAGAGTCACTTTTGTCTCTTTGCGTTTTTGTGTTGCAAGTGGGAAAAGTGTCTCCACTGCTTCAGCCACCATGGCACCCATATAGATACCTTCTTTTTCTTTCTCCGGCATCTGTACCAGTTCCATGATACGTTCAATACCTATGGCAAATCCTACTGCAGGTGTCGGTTTTCCGTCAAGGAATTCAACCAGTTTATCGTAACGGCCTCCGCCTGCAATAGCAGACTGGGAACCGATGTCATTGCTGACAAATTCAAAAGCGGTTTTGTTGTAGTAGTCCAGACCTCTTACCAGGTTGGTATCAACTTCGTAAGTGATCCCCGCATCATTGAGCAGTGCAGTGAGCTTTTTAAAGTCTGTATCACACTCATCACAAAGATCGTCTATGAGCTTTGGTGCAGTCACTAAAAGTGACTGGCATGTTTTGTTCTTGCAGTCAAGTACACGTATAGGGTTGCTCTCTATACGTCTGTTACAGTCTTCACATAAGTCCTCTTTGATCTCTGTGAGAAAACCGACAAGATTCTGCTTGTACGGAGGCATACAGGTCGTACATCCCAGTGAGTTGATCTGCAGATCAAAACCGATGCCAAGCGCTTCAAAGATCTGGGAGATCATGGTGATGATGGTAAAGTCTTCATAGACAGAAGCTTCCCCAAAACTTTCACAGCCGAACTGGTGGAACTCTCTCAAGCGGCCTTTTTGCGGTCTCTCATAGCGGAACATGGGGCCGTAGTAGTAGAACTTCTGTTTTATCGGCTGACGGTCAAGTTTGGCAGAGACAAAGGCTCTTACCACACCGGCTGTACCTTCAGGACGCATGCAGACATCATTTCCGCCTTTGTCTTCGAATTGGTACATCTCTTTGGAGACGATGTCCGAAGAGTTTCCTACAGAGCGTTTAAAAAGTGATGTTTCTTCCAAAATAGGTGTTTCAATGTAGTTGTAGCCATATCTTTTGGCAATAGTGATGGCGGTTGTGACAATGTGTACAAAGCGCTGGCTCTCATCAAAAGTAAGGTCTTTCATACCGCGTAACGGATTGATCATAAGGTGTCCTTTATTCACGATAAAATGTATCGCGTAGGGTGGGCAATTTCCCACCATTTATAAAATTGTTGGAATTATACCTTCAAGTAGGTTAGTATGGCTTGATGGATATCCTCAATACTGTCCGAAGCGTCAATGAAAAGGTGCGGTATATCCAGTTTGATGATACTTTCCCTCATATGTTTCTGCACAGTGAGAAGATACTCCAGTCCTCTAAGCTCAATACCGTCAAGGTTTTTGGCAGAAGTCCGTTCTTCCAGGGTTTTCATATTGGTCATGAAAAGGATGATCTTGTCCGGTAAATGGCCCTCCAGAGCAAACTTGTTGAGTGAAACCAGTTCATCAAAGTCAAAATCACCATTGGCAAGTGCATATCCAATACCCGAAATGAATCCCCGATCCGATATAACGATCTTGTTTTTGTTGGGTTTGATCACTTCCTGGTAATGTTCCGCCCTGTCCGAAAGGAAGAGTAAAAGTTCTGCACGTTTGGATGCCAGGGAATCAGCCAGGAGGATCTCTCTTGCTTTTTCACCGAATTTAGTTCCTCCCGGCTCTTTTGTCACGATCAATTCAGGAATATTTTGTGCCAGCAGTTCTATTTGAGTACTTTTTCCGCAAGTGTCAATACCTTCAAATAAAATATACATTAGGCTCTGAACTCCTGTACCATTTTAT
>JAMONL010000149.1 GCA_027065815.1 Sulfurovum sp. | reverse complement strand
TTATGAAAAGCATGGAAAATATTGTAAAAAAACCGCCAACGGTTACAAAATAAAAATAGTCGAACCTCTGACAAAATGTACTACCCTCAAAAGATCATGCAGCGTTGATAAAACTGGAAATTATATTTACAACAGTGACTATACTTTGGCAAGAAAGGGTTGCAGGAAGAGAAAGCATACACGATTTATTGACAATAAAAAGGTCAACTATGAGGAGTACTCGACTATAGTAATGGACGGTAAAGGGAATCTTTATGTTCTGGGTAATGTTAAAAACAATAAAGATGATGACAGTCTCTATTTTTATGTCCTGGAAAAGTACAGCAGCAGTGGGAAAAAACTATGGAGCAGAAAAGTACAGAGTGATGCTGAAAGTGTTGCTGTGAGCGATAACGCTGTATATATTTTTAACTATAGCAAATTATTAACTGCATATACACTTGAAGGTAAAAAGAGATCTTCCGGAAAAAGAAGTAATTTATCAATTTCCGATAAGAAAATAGAGAAAAAAATAGTAAACATAGGGAAATACTTTCCTGAAGGATTGCCAAATAAAAAAGAAAGAATGGATGCATATATATCAGATCATCTTACAGATAAAAGAGGCAATGTTTATATAGTGGGAAGTGAGGTATTTTATCCATCAGGTACTCCTGATGAAGTGCCTGATGGTCAGTGTGGAAATGTGGAAGAGGTAAAAGGTGCACTCATAGCAAAATTAAACCGTAAAGGTGAAACAGTGTGGGCGAAGGTAATAGACCGAAACGACTAAGTTTTCCGACTGAGTATTTTTTTTACTATATTTTTTATGTATAATAAATTGTAAGGTATTTTAAAAGGAGAGGTTATGCAAAAATGGTTCATAGGTTTCGTGTTGGTGTTTGTGACACTGTTTACAAATGTTATGGCGGAGGATAACCCTCGTGCTGTTATTATATTTGATGCCAGTGGTAGTATGTGGGGGCAGATCAATGGCAAGGCTAAGATAGAGATAGCCAGAGATGCTTTAAAGAATGTGGTGAAAGAGTGGAACCCCGATGTGGAATTGGGATTGACGGTTTATGGACACAGAAAGAAGGGTGACTGTAATGACATTGAGACTGTTATACCTGTGGGTAAGGTAGACAAGAACAATGTGATACGTACTGTCATGGCAATAAAACCCAAAGGTAAAACGCCCATCAGCCGTTCTCTGCGTAAAGTGGCTGACGAAATTAAATATACAGAAGAGAAAGCAACGATCATTCTTATCTCCGATGGAAAAGAGACTTGTGATCCTGACCCTTGTGGTACGGCAAAAGAGCTGGAGAAAGAGGGCATAGATTTTGTAACGCATGTGATCGGATTCAATGTCGATAAAAAGACCGATAAACAGTTGGAGTGTATTGCACATGCAACGGGCGGGGAGTATTTTTCAGCCAAGAATGCTGCTGCACTGAACAAAGCGATGAAGGTTATTGTCAAAAAGGTTGAAAAACCGAAACCTGTTGTCAAAAATACGATCCTGGTACCGGTCATACGCTATAACATGTCTCCAGACGGACTGAATCTTTCAGATGTACAGTTGGAAGTAAGCCAGGATGGTCAAACTATTTACAGCGGCAGCGATGAAACACCGAAAGTAGATGCAAAAGTTGGTAATGTGCATCTAAAAGCCATTTACAACAGAGCTTCAATAGCGCAAACCGTAGAAAAAGATTTCACATTGCAAGCCAAAGAGAAAAATGTTGTCACATTGTTAGTGAAAAGCGGACAGGTGATCATAGATACAGCTGAAGAGCAGGGCGGACCGAAAGTTAAGAGTTCTGTACATATTTATCCGGTCATTGACGGTGAACCAAACAGGAGTGATGAAATAGCCTGGTGTGTACCTACCAAAAGCAAAGCATGTGAAAGAATACTGCCAATAGGTGATTTTTTTATAGAAGCTACGTATAACGGAATGAAAACACAAAAACAGTTTACTTTGTTACATAAAGCAAAAAAGAGTCTGCATCTCTATTTTAAGCAGACAGGAAAAGTGGAAATCACAGCCTCCGAGAAAGAAAACGGCAAATGGATCGATGCAGCCTGCCGTATCTACAGAGTGGTTGACGGAGAAGTCGATACATCGGACAACTGGTATGTCGGTCCGCGCAAGAAGAAGGC
>JAMONL010000148.1 GCA_027065815.1 Sulfurovum sp. | reverse complement strand
AGCTATGCATACCTATATTTATTCGTTCTTTGAAAGTGTCCATATATTCAGGCATTTTTACATCTAGCTTGTCAGGCATATTGTCTAAAATAAATACTGTTCTCTCAGCCACATCTTCAGGTTTTTTATCTTTTATCTTCTTTTTCCATACATCTGCGTAAGCCACAGACCGTAACTTCAGGCTAGATATATCTTCTCCATTGTGTCCCTTCATCTTCATACCATAAAGCAAAGAACTTTTGTCTGTCACTATGAGTTCGTTGTTTACTACCATTGATGCTACTACTTTTGTTTGAGGCACTTTTATATCAAAGCTTACTTCTGCTGTATTACCCTCTAAGTCTGTAGCTTTCATCGTAATAGTATAGATTTTTTCTTCTATATCCATAGGTACATTCCATTCTACATTTACACCACCTATACGTGGCATACCACCTGCATTATTGTGAGGGTTGTAGTCCTCAATAATTTTCATCCCTTTAGGTGGGTCAACAAGTGTATATTTTAAACTAAGATGCTCCGAGAGCACACTAAACGTTATAGGCACTCCTCTTATAGCTCCTCTTCTGCCTTCTATACTTGGCACCAATAGCTTAATCTTGCTAGGCTCTACTACTATGTCTTTGGGTTTTTTACCACCATATCTTGCATCATTGCTTTCAAATACTTCCGTTGTTATAGTATAAGGGTTAGTGTTATTTATGTCTCGGTCTACTAATCTTAGATAGTGACTATCAAAACGTGTATCTGAAGGAGAAAAGATTATTTCTGTATCTAAAGAACCATTTTCAAACTTTACCCCATCACTCTCTTTGAGTTTAAATCTCAACTTCACATCTGATGTAGGTTTATACACTAAATCTAAATAAATTGATGCATCTCTATTTTTATAATATATTTTATTTTTATTTGAAATATCTACTAAGAGCAACCTCTCTTCTTGTTCATTCTCTACATCAATATTTAATGTATTCGACTTTATGTCCCCTATTGAAGCAGTTAATGTTACAAGACCCTTTGTCTTTTCAAGTATGCCCCCAAAAAGGTAACCTGACTGAACTTTGATAACCTTTCCATATCTTTCGCCACTCCAAATTACATTATCTGTCACATCTTCACTATGCCCATCACTATATATTCCCATAACTGTTACAGGTTCTCTTACTCTAGTATAGTAATCAGAATTTGGTTCTTTTTTTCTTATAAAACTTGTTTGTTTCGTACTTAATACTAAACTTTCTAGTGTGGGTTCATTGCTTTTTACATTCACATGCCTAGTCACACTTGCACTGTTGCCACTGCTGTCGGTGGCTGTGTAGGTAAGTATGTATTCTCCTATGGTTGATGTATCTACAGTACCACTTATGGCTACAGAAAGATTACCATCTACTGCGTCTTGTGCTGTTGCATCTAGTTCCGTATAGACCGAACCTTGATGAAGTGTGAGTCTACTTTCTCCGTTAAGTGTAAGTACTGGTGGTGTTATATCCGGGGGAAGTACTACATGTACCACTCTGGTAATGTTCGCTTCATTCCCTACATTTAAAGTAGTTACATTACCCTCTAGACTTAGACTTGTAAGCGTAGGTTTAGTGACACCTGCTACGATCAGCGTAAGTATTGCTACCATCATTACCATAAACTTTTTCATTCCCCACCCCGCATATTTTCACCTCGTTCCCATCGCTCCCGCGTGGGAATGAGTATATCATGTTTGTTTAGCTTAGCCTATGCGTTACCACCGAGGACGGATGGGAACGAGGGAAATAGCTGCCATTAAAAAAATTATATAGATTTGTTGCTTCTCCACTTGTGATTGCTGTTTGGTCTATTGCTCTATGGGTATTGGTTTCCCATCCAAAAACCACTACAGTATAGAGTAACTTTTTCATCCTTTTTTCTCACCTTTGAGATTTCCCTGCAAGTAGTATACCTGTACAATATAATATTTGTGTAAGTTCAGATTAAAGTGTATTCAGACTTTAAAGTATTTAAGAAATAATAGGAGATGATACTTAGTGACGTAACAGTCGCTGATTAAGCGTGGTACACCCTACAGGATTCGAACCTGTGACCTTCGGTACCGCAAACCGATGCTCTATCCAGCTGAGCTAAGAGTGCACATTTAAAATGTAGTAGCGATATTTAGAGCAGAATTGTATCTAAATATCCTTTATTTTTCAAGTAACTTACACCTAGGTTTCTAGAAAGGTACATAGTCTTTTATCTACTTTTGTGTTACAATGCCAAAAATTACTATGTATGAAGTAAGGCATTTATGAAAAATCTAATTATCGTCGAATCACCGGCAAAAGCGAGAACCATTACCAACTTCCTTGGCAAAGACTATAAGGTCATTGCTTCCAAAGGGCACATTAGAGATCTTCCCAAAAGTACATTTGGGATCACTGTAGATGATGAAACAGGCGACCTCGTTCCAAAATACTCCATACCAAGAGATGCCAACCCGACCGTTAAAGAGTTAAAGAAACTTGCAAAACAAGCAGAAACAGTCTTCATCGCGACGGATGAGGACCGTGAGGGTGAGGCGATCGGGTACCATATTGCCAAAGCGATCGGGAAAGAGCCGACAGAACTTCCACGTATTGTCTTTCACGAGATCACCAAATCTGCCATACAGCATGCACTGGAAACACCGCGTAAGATCGATATGGATTCCGTAGATGCACAGCAGACAAGAAGACTGCTTGACCGTATTGTGGGATATAAACTCTCACCTCTGCTTGCATCTAAGATACAAAAAGGGCTGAGTGCGGGAAGAGTACAGAGTTCTACTCTGAAACTCGTGGTTGAGAGAGAACGTGAGATCAAAGCTTTTAAACCAGAAGAGTTTTGGACCATTGATGCAATTTTCCAAAAAAATATTGATGCCTCTATTTATGACTATAACGGGCTAAAAATAGACAAACTGACCATCAAAACAGAAGCAGATGCCACAGAGATCAGCACTGCTGCCAAAGGGGAATCTTTTGTCGTTTCTTCCATTGAAAAGACCAAAAGAAAAACAAAAACGCCACCACCGTTTATGACCTCCACACTACAACAGACAGCTTCAACACAGTTAGGGTTCTCTCCCAAGAAAACCATGATGGTGGCACAAAAACTCTACGAAGGTGTCAAAACAGATAAGGGCACCATGGGTGTTATTACCTATATGAGAACAGACTCCATGAATCTTGCCAAAGAAGCCATTGAATCGGCAAGAGAATACATCAAAGCCACTTACGGAGACAAATACCTTCCTGCAAAAGCAAAAAACTATGTGACCAAGTCAAAAGGGGCACAGGAAGCCCACGAAGCGATCCGTCCGACTATGATAGACTTTGATGCAAAAATGGCAGCAGACTATCTCTCTGTAGATGAGTTAAAACTTTACAGACTGATTTACAATCGTTTCCTTGCCTGTCAGATGACAGAAGCAGAACTTGAGTCTCAAACCATCCTTTTCAGAGGAGATAAATGTACCTTTAAAGCCAGCGGAAGAAAACTTCTTTTTGACGGTTTTTACAAAGTGACAGGGCATGGAGACAAAGACAAACTACTTCCCGACCTTGAAAAAGGGCAGGCTGTTTCACTCAATGACATCAAGCAGGAGCAGCACTTTACAGAGCCTCCTGCACGTTACAATGAAGCAAGCCTCATCAAAAAACTTGAATCACTTGGCATCGGTCGTCCAAGTACCTATGCCCCAACAGTTACTACTTTACAAACACGTAAATATATTGAGTTGGAGAAAAAGCGTATACACCCGACGGAAGTAGCTTTCACTGTCATAGAAATGTTGGAGAAACATTTCCCTGAAATCGTTGACAGCGGATTTACCGCCAATATGGAAGAGACGCTTGATGAAGTAGCGGAGGGAAAAACAGACTGGCAAACCATCTTAAAAGCCTTCTACACACCCTTTCTGCAAAAGGTAGAGGACGGCAAGAAAAATATCAAGAGTCTTAAAATTGCTATTCCAACAGGTGAAGACTGTCCAAAATGTGGTTCTGAGCTGCTACTTCGAAAAGGACGTTACGGTGAATTCATCGCCTGTTCAAACTTCCCTAAGTGTAAATACACCAAAAACACGGACGGTAGCGAAGTTGAAGGACCGGAAGAGACGGACGAAAAATGTGAAAAATGTGGCTCCATGATGGTCATCAAAAATTCAAAAAGAGGAAAATTCCTTGCCTGTTCTGCCTACCCAAAATGTAAAAATGCCAAATCACTTGAACCGGCAAAAGAGTTGACGATTCCATGTCCTGAATGTGGTGGGAAACTACAGGAGAGAGAAGGCAGACGCGGTAAATTTTTCGGTTGCATCAACTACCCAAAGTGTAAATTCATTGCAAACTTTGAACCGGTTGACAAAAAATGCCCTGAGTGTGGCTATTTGATGGGTAAAAAAACACTCAGAGGAAAAGAAGTCTATGAGTGTTTCAAGTGTAAACATAAAGAAGAAGTCAGCCCCTAAGATAGAGTTCCATCTCTTTTCTTAGCCTTGCCCACTCTTTTTTATAGACAGGGATATATTCTTCTAAAGAAACACCTTTTTTGATCGTTAGAAAAACCAATATTTCTTTAAATATTTTTGTTAAGCGAACTGCACCAACTGTTTCAACCAAACTCAAAGTATCATAGGAAAATACCTGTAACTCTTTTAGTTTCCTTTTTTGTATCATTGAAATAAAATGTTCATTAGACTTGTCAAGCAATTCTTTCACTTCTTCAAGTATTTCTCTGTAAAATATTTTATTATGTACATTGATAATTCCTTGCTCTACATCCAATATTTCTTTCTTCGGCACATATATGTCAATCTGAATCTCTTGATGATCTAATATCTCTTCCGGGATCAAATATCTATCTATAGCTGTATAAAGTTGCCCTATTCTAAAAGGCTTTACAATACAAGCATCAACGCCTGCCTGCCCCATCTGTTCTATCTCATAATTAAATCCTAATCCTGTCACTGCTATTATTGGTATATCTTTCAGCTTCGGGTTCTCTCTTATTTTTCTTGTTGCTGAAAACCCATCCATTACCGGCATACTCATATCCATTAAAATCAGATCAATATTGTGATCCTCCAGTACCTTCAGTGCACTAATACCATTTTCTGCTTTATATACATGCATGTTAGAAGCACTCAATATACTGCTCATTACTTTTTGATTTACAAAGTTGTCTTCCGCGATCAGAATATTCTTGCCTGCAAATTTTCGGAACTCTTCTCTGGATACCTCTGGAGCTTCAGTAATTTTGATCGTATTTAAATTATGTTCATAAGGGATACTTACCTCTTCCTGTGCCATATCTAGCTCTTTTGGTAGCAGGAAAAGCTGAAATAGTACTTCTTCGACATCTCCCGGTATGACTGGACTGTAAATTTCTGCATCAGTGATCTGAAGAGCAATATCTGTCAAATCCTCTGATTCAAATATCTCGTGCATCAATATAACTTTTACTCCTTTTTCTTGACGCATCTCCTGAAAAAATTCCAAATGCATAGGGGTAATATATTTTGAATTCAATACAACAATATCCCAATCTACATTTTGAGGTTTATATTGTTTGAAATGAGATGGCAATTCTCGTTTGATCTTAACATCAAAAGATTCCAGAATATATTTTAATATTTCCATATTGAGTGTATCATCATCAATAATGTGAACATTTTTCCCTTCCAATATCTTCCGTAATTTTTCTTTGTTGCTTCTTTCCTTTGGATCTTTGATATATGGTAGACTCAACTCACATATCGTACCATTTTTTTTGCTGCTTTCAATTACGAACTTCCCATTCATTTGGGAAACAAGCTCATTGGTTACAAAAAATCCAAGATCTTTATTTGTCCTTTGAAGATCTTCCCAACTGCTTGGAATAAAAAGAGAATCAATCTTTTCCTGATCCAAATACTGGTTCTCATTCAGGATTTTAAAAAGAAGCTCTTTTTTTCTCTCATTTACCTCTATAGACAACATCACCTTACCGCTTACATTGTCTTTATCTTCCAAAGAGTTTGTAAGTACATTATTCAGTACCTGGAAAATACGCAAAGAGTCTCCAACGAGATACCTTGTTACATTTATTTTTACATCATAATAAAACGTATTCTTATTCTTTTTGAGCAAAACAGAAATAGCATTCGTTAATTTATGCAACAGTGTACTGACTTGGAACGGTTCTTGATGAATAACTATATTACCTGATTTTATTTTTAAGAAATCAATTATTTCATAGGTAGTATTGAGTAGATCATCATCGTATTTTTTGATATTTTCTATCTCACTTTTTATTTCAATAAATTCTCTGTTCTTTGATGGTGTTTCAAGAATCTTCGTTTCATTTTTAAGATTCTCCATTACTGCATCCTGGATTTGTTCTCCCATTTTTGAAAGAATATAATTCTGTTTTTTCTCTGTCTCTTGCTGTTTCTTCTGCATCTTTGCATGTCTTTTTTTAATATGCTTGATCTGATCAGAAGAAAGAAAGAGCGCAAAGATACCAATAACCCCCAACCCAAACAATGCAATCCATAATGTCGGATCCTCTTTTTCAACATACACTTTCTTTTCTATATATTCTGTTTTAGGTACAATAACTTTCCGGGGAGTTGTATCTTCTAAAATAAATGCCTGGGGAAAGACAGCCCTGCTTTTTAAATACATCAGGGTAAGCGTATCACTGTCAGTGAACGGTCCCACTTTCAAAATATATGTATCATTTTGTTTTGAAATATCTGGATGGAATCCCTCTTTTCTTTCTAATTTTACAAGTGTCTGATCTTCCGTTATCAGCTGTTTATATTTCGCTATTTCATCTTGTATTGTATTATTGGATTCACTTACCGTTAACACTATAAAATTTGCTAACGAATCCGCCATTGATATACATGAAAGAACCATCATCAATAGTATAAAATGAAATATTTTATTCATATTTTTCTCCAACATAATCTATTTGAGTTTTCACTTTTTCTTGATACCTTTCAAGCTTTTGTTGTAATTTCTTGATCTTCTTGATCTGCCATGCACTCCGATAAACTAAAAAAAGTCCAGCTAATGCGAGAATTATCAATGCTAACAACTCATTTGAAAGTCCCTTGATCAAGGAATCTCTTTTTACTATTTCTTCAATATTTTTCTTGCTCTGAACAATATTACTCTCTGTCTTAACACTATTCACTCTCTTTTTTTCTACAGAAAAGGAAGTCTTGGAAAAAGTTTCATGTTTATCTGGAACTATAAAAGCTTGAGGATATTTGTTTTGAAGTAATAAGTGTAACCTGTTTTTCAATGAAACTGTTTTAATAGGTTTAATAACAGTAAGCACATAACCGTCAAGCAGTTCTATACTCAATTCTAAATGTGCTTCTGTTTTTAATTTTTTTGCTATTTTATTTTCCAGAAAGAATTTTTCTAATTTATATAGGGAGTAATTCGCATTGGAAGTCCCTTTCTCTGCACTTATGATCATTTTTTGATCACTTGCTTGTATAAAAACTGTATACAAGAGAAATAATATAATCATTGACTTTTTTCTCATTTGTTCACAACGTTACTCCTCCCCCTTGCAGATCCTCTAATAATTTAAAATAATAACATAAAATTAATATAGCCAAAATTTAAATCTGAAATGCAATCCCTAAAATCAAAATGATAATTGATATTTTCACAAAAGCAGAAGCTCTTTCTACAGTGACTGTAATGGCATCTTGTTTTCCCTTACCGATAATTATTGATCTCCCAGTTCATTTTTGAACTTCTTGTTTGCCTTGGAGTTAACACTCTTGCGTAATGATGATATCTCTTGAGCCACCTTGACACCATATCTTTTCCGTATGGGACTTGAATTTCTTTTTAACTCTCTTCCTATTGTTGATAGATGCACTCCTAAATCTCCTGCAATCTCACAACTAGCATATACTGCTTTCTTATAAGCTTTTATATACAATATGAAACATAATACGCTTTAGCTATAATTTCAAAATGATTAAAATTAAAATTCAATACAGTAAGGTACAATATGCCCGATCGTAAACCTATATTCTTGTGTGCCATCAACAACATTCTCTCTGGTACCTGCCAGGAGGACTGTAAGTTTTGTACCCAGTCTGTACGCTACCATGCAGATATTGAACGTTATAACTATAAAGATATCAGCCAGATCGTGGAAGAAGCTAAAGCGGCCAAAGCAAATGGTGCTTTAGGCTACTGCCTTGTAACCGCGGGTAAAGGTCTGGATGATAAAAAAGCAGACTTTGTTGCACGTGCTGCCAAAGCAGTCAAATCAGAAGTAGAAGAGCTCAATCTTATTGCTTGTAACGGTACTGCCACCAAAGAGCAACTGACTTATCTCAAAGAACATGGGATTGACAGCTATAACCACAACCTCGAAACATCCGAACGTTATTATGCAGAGATCTGTCAGACCCATGCATGGTCTGAACGTTATGAAACTTGTGAAAATGTCAAATCTGTCGGTTTGGCACTCTGTTCAGGCGGTATTTTTGGTATGGGGGAGGAAGAAGAGGACAGAGATGCACTACTCAAAGCGATCGCCTCTCTCTCCCCAGAATCCACACCGTTAAATTTTTACCATCCCAATCCGGCACTACCTATTCAAACCCGTAACATCAACAGGATTGAAGCCATTGAGATCATTAAAAAAGCCCGTACTTTACTGGGTGAAGAGCGTCTGCTTATGGTTGCAGGCGGACGGGAACTCCTCTTTAACGGATATGAACAGGAAATGTTCAAGGCCGGTGCCAACTCTATGGTCATAGGCAATTACCTTACCACCGAAGGCCTTGCTCCGAACAAGGACAAAGAGATGCTCGAAGCTCTCGGATATGAAGTGGCGACCAGTTGTGATCCCCAGTAGTATTACCCTTGTACTCACCCTCTCTTTACTGATATGGGGAAGCCCTTTTGTGGCAAGATTCGTACGGATACCCATACCGCCGGTAGAAATCATTCTGGGATCACTCTTTGCCTACATGGGCTTTGTCACAGATAATCAGTATTTTGATATCATTGCGGAGATCGGATTTTTGTATTTGATGTTCCTTGCCGGGATGGAAGTGGATCTCAAACAGATCACCTCAAGTTCCAGGGAAGTGATACAAAAATCCATCATCTTCATCTCATTGATGGCATTTTTTGCCATCACACTGGGACTGATGTTCAGACTCAATGCGATTACCATTATCTCTATGCCCCTTATCTCCATCGGCCTTCTCGCTTCACTCTCGAAAACCTACGGGAAGGAGCAGTCATGGATCAAACTGGCATTTATTGCAGGGATACTCGGAGAGATCATTTCCATTGCGGCACTGACCATCTTTGATGCCGCCAGTGCGACAGGGTTCAATATTTTCCTGATCATCAAGATCGGCTATTTGGTACTCTTTATGGTGGCTGTCTATATTGTCTATCGATTCCTGCATCTGCTTTTCTGGTGGTTCCCGGAGATCAAAAGTATCCTCGTACCCAAGGTTGATACTTCAGATCAGGATATACGGCTTGCCATGGCACTTTTCTTTATTCTTATTGCCGTCATGTTTGCTTTGGAACTTGAACTTGCTTTGGGTGCTTTTATTGCAGGGATTGCCATCTCCGCTTTTTTCCATCATGAGAAAAGGCTGGAAGAGAAAATGTCAAGTATAGGATTCGGCTTTCTGGTACCGATCTTTTTTATCCATGTAGGGGCATCATTTGATCTGCAATCACTGATGGTAGAAGGGGTGATCACCGGTGCACTACTTATTACCGTATTGATGTTATTATCGAGGATTCTTGCAGCTGTTGTATTGAAGAATATTTCAGGTTCAAGAGATGCACTGCTTATCGCACTCTCTCTTTCCATGCCCTTAACCCTGCTTGTTGCTGTTGCGACCATAGGATATGAGACCAAATGGATCGACATTCTAAGCTATTATCAACTGATTCTGGCGAGTATTTTTGAGATCATCATCTCAATGACTCTCATCAAGATCCTGAACACAAAGAAGAAGGAAGAGCGCTAATTCTCTTCCTTCTCTACTTCAGAGATAGCATTTGCATACTCTTCTTCTGCCTTTTTTGCAGCGTCCTCTTCTTCCTTTGTGATATTAATATCAAGAGATTCTACAGGTGCCGCTGCAGTTTGAACTTTTGTTTCTTCTACTTTTTTTAATGTCTCAGCTTCAGCCGTTTTTTTTGCAGCTTTGGCAGCCTCTTCTGCTGCAAATTCTTTTTCCAGTTTCTCTTTCTCTACTTTT
>JAMONL010000147.1 GCA_027065815.1 Sulfurovum sp. | reverse complement strand
CACTGACCTCTTTATCCAGTCCTTTGGAGGAAAGATGCATCTTTTCAAGATCTTTCTCTTCTACCATACAGATAGTGCATTTTCTGTTTTTTCTAATATTGGCAAGCGTATCTTTTGGCGTACCGTCTGCTTTGTGCCCGACAGATATCAGTACAGACGCAGGATCAGAGGAGAGACCGATAAAATACGAAAATGGTGCGATATTAACAACACCGTCATCTACCGTCACTACCCAGGCTATCGGTCTTGGAATGATCGTCTGTGCCATCAGTTTATAGGTTTCATTTATTGCTTTATCTTTTGTCAGATCAAATATCATTTTTAATTCTCCATGGTTTTTCAGGTTTCTGTTTTGGCTGTATCGTTTGTTTTTTAGCACTGGAGTTTTTTATCCATGACTGAAGTACATTCAAATCATCTTGAGTCAATCTGCTTTTAAATGCAGGCATCATCACATGAAAACCTTCCCATTTGCCATGACTCCCATTTTGAATCGTATCTATGATCTCTTTCGTATCTCTTTTGGAAATCATTTTAAAAGAAGGACCTGCCCCGGCTTTTTCAAAAGCATGACAGTTGAAGCAACCATTTTTTCTTGCTAGCTGCTCTCCTTTTGGCAAAGCATCAAAGACTGCTTTTTTCTGCATCTGTTTCAAATATTCCTGCTGATCATAAAAATCATATATATATGAGGCGATCGCTTTAAGTTCGTCTTTACTCACATTGCCCTTTTGCGAAGGCATGACACCATAGGTCTTCAAACTCTCTTTGTCACAATAAGACTTTTCTTGACTCGGATTAATGACATAGTCCTCTACAAAAGGTATGAATTTACTGAACTTTTCATCATACATAGTGATCTTCATAAAATCTTTCAAATGAAATACCACAGTCATCATAGGCGGTGCTTTTTCATCTTCATACGTACTTGGAGGCATTTTCAAATTGTGACACAGGGCACATTTCTCTTTAAGAAGTTTTCCTCCATCATACTGTACTTTATTGCTACCTTCTTCACATCCTGTCAATACCAAAAATATCAGGAGCATATAAATATAACGCATGCTTTTCCTTTTTAAAATAGTTTTTTTACTTTATCCCACACACTCACTTCTTCTATCTCTTCTTCAGGTTCTTCTTGCCCTTCAGTATAGTACGTTTCAGGAAGAGTATTTTCTGCGGTACCGTCTACATTGACAACCACAAGTTCAGGATGTATCAACTCTCTAAGTTTCTTCTGCACTACCATTTTTGTGGTCATCAGACTCATGGCACATCCATGACAGGCTCCCGTCAGCTCTATATAGATCTTACCGTTATCTGTACCTAGAAGCTTGATGGCTCCACCATGAGAAGCAACATATTCATTTACTGTAGGAAGATGATGTTTTACCGCTGCATAGATATCTTCATCTGAAAAATTCATTTTATAATCCTTTATTATTAATATTATAATCTATACAAATATACAACTCTTTTCCTTAATTAGGACTAAAGGTATCTTATTAAAGCTTTTTCAATCGTGTAGAAATAAAAAATCCAACGATCAAGAGGAATATACTTAAGAGATAAATCAGACTGTAGCTACCTATCGTTTGCAGTAATACACCTCCCAATACAGGGAAAAAAAGCCCTATAGAACTAATGTTAGTCTGTAATGCAGTATAGATCGGCCGTTTCTCTTCCGGCGCAATTTCAATGACCAGGTTCATTCCTGCAATACTGAATCCATCCAGTGCAATACCAAAGAGGAAGAAAACAACAGCATAGAGATACACCCCCTCTGCGAACAATGCAAAAAACAAGGCAGCGACCATAAAGAGAAAACTGAGAGAAAGCATTTTTTCATATTCGTCGATCTTTCTCCATAAGAAGGTACTCCCGACAATACTTCCAAGCATCTGTATCGTAATAAATCCACCCAACATCCAACCAGTCAACGTAAATGTATTGTTGGCATTCAAAATGACAAAAGGCATAGAAAGATAATAACTGAAACTGAGGAAGATTGTCAAGATCTGCAGTTGCAGCCTTTTGTCCTGCTTGAGTAAAGCTGTTGCATTGTGTATGAAGGTTTTAAAATGTTTCTCTTTCACCAAAACATTCTCTTTGGAAGGTTCCTCAATGGTTGAGAATACAGTAAACCCAATGACCATAAACACAGAGCTGACCATAAACAGATAAGCGTAGTTCAAAGGTGCTTCATAATGATTAAGTACATACCCCGCAACACCTCCGCTGATAATGGATGCTATGGAACCGGCCACCTGCCGATTTGCCATGGTCTTGCCACGATAGGTTTTGGAAAAAAGTTTTGCCTGAAGCTCTTTAAAGTAGATCGCTCCGAATCCTGCAGAAAAAGAGAAGAAAAAAAGCCCCAATCCTATTAAAAAGAGTGTCAAAGGTTTATTGCTGTCTCCAATAAAAAAAATACTCAAGCCAATGGAGAACCAGGAGATCCAGCGAAAGAAAAAGACTTTCCGTATATAAGGGAGTACTTTTTTGTATGCCTGCGCATGAAAGGCGGCATAGAGTTGAATCATGATCGCCCCGCCACGCAGAAGAGAAGCAAAAATACCGACGATCACCACATTCTCACTGAAATGATGCACCATCAAAGGCAAGATAGTAGAGGGCTCGGCAATAGTGATCGCCAATGCCAGGAAAAAAGCGTGCACAACATTTTTATAGTTGTTTTTGGGATTATCTATTTTAAACATGCATTTTATACTTTCTTCCCACTTTTAAAAAGCGCTTTAAGACATTTTTTTTGAAAAGAGACCATAGGAACATTTTGACGATATGTTTCATAGGCATCGCCAAATTTACCTTTAACCTCCATCTCTTCAAAAACAATGACCATAATAAGAATAAAAAGCATTTCCAAAGGAGCAATGCGTGTAATAAAAGTAGGACTTCCAAGCAATAGTGCCCAACCTATCGGTAACAGTGTTAGACCAAATAGCATAGGGTGACGCATACAACTAAAGATCCCCGTAGTGACAAGCCGATTCGTTTCCATACGGGGGATATCCCCGACCCGTCCTTTGGTCAACTCTCTGCCTCCGTTCGCAGCGGCACGGAAAGCCAGCGTTAGTACCACTATGCCAACAAGGGCTGAGACAATATGGAACAAACCATTGGCGAAAAGTGGTGCATGCCAGTCTTTAGAGATAGAATAGACCGCTCCACCTATGAGCATTACAAACCACAGAAATAGCCGGATAACAACAGAAACAGAAGTATGCAGTTTCATTACTGTTTCACATAGGTTACAAAGCGATCATCACCCTTGGATTGACAATAGACCGTATAGCCTGATTTTTCGAACGCTTCAATAAGTGGTTCAGGACGAAAATCTGAAATAATGCCAAGGATATCTCCTTTTTTAAACTGCTTCAAGACCTTGCTCGCCTCTGCCAGCGGATTTTTCTCACGATCAAGTATCTCATCGGCTTTCAAAATTGCTTTGGGCTCCGCAAACGTCCATGACGGTCGTTCTAAAACCGTCACAACTTCTTTCTTCCCCTGAACAGACACGGGATCTTGTCCCACAGCAATTCTAAGCTGATTAAGTAGATCCATCGGATCCATACCACCGACAACAGCAGCCTGTTTAACCCCTGCGATCTTAGCCAGGGTACGTCTGAGAACAGGGTTATTGAGTTTTTCGAATTTTGGATTGATCTCTATCAGAATATCTTGCATGCCATTATAATCATTCAATAAATCTGCTATTTTAGTTTCAAGGGTGATCTCTTTCATTTTTTGGCTCCCTCATCGTCGAGAAATGATTCAATATGTGAAGCACTTACCTCTTCGGCATCATACTTGATCACGATCAGTTCTTCTGTCTCATTGACATAAAAATCGGTCACTCCGTCAAGTGTCTTGAGCCCCTGAAGTTTTGTTTTATCATACATATCAAAATCCAAAAAGAGATTGGCTCTCAATCCCGGGTTCCGCATTCCCAAGATCCAAAGCATCCAGAAAACAGAAAGTATCACAACAAAGACCGTAACCCCCTGTGCACTGTAATGCCCATAGATCCATCCACCGATGGCACCACCGAGAAAGACTCCGACATAGGCAAAGGTGTTTGCCACACCGAGAGCCGCACCCTTCTGGTGTACTTTTGCAAATTTGGCTACAAAACTTTGTAACAGAGGTTCAAACATATTGAAGCCGATAAAAAAGAAGGTTGCACCTACGGCGAACCACATAAAACTGTTTGAAAATCCCATCAAAAGGAAAGAAGTAACGATAAACCCTATGGAAGCAAGAAATACCTCTTTACCTTTACCATATTTTTCTCCCAATATAGCTGCAGGCGCCATAGCCAAAATACCAAAGAACACTGCCGGAAGATAGACTTTCCAATAGTCCATCGTAGTCATATCGAACTTCTCTTTCATCACAAGGGGTATGATGAAAAAAGCGATCGCCATCGTTCCACTGTGAAAAAGGAAAGTAATATACATACGTACCAGATCTTTGTCTTTGAAAACATGCTTGATCTTCGCTTCTTCCTCACTATAGTGATGGACGATCTTCGGAGGTTCCGGTACCGCCGTAAAGAGAATGACCAAAGCACTGAGGGACAAGATGGCCGTCAGCCAGAAGAGTGAGGAGACACTGAAATATCCTGCCATGATCGGACCGATGATCATTGCTGCGGCAAAACTCATGGCGATGGTCATGCCCATCACTGCCATGGCATGGGCTCTCTGATCTTCTCGGACATGATCGGCTATCATCGCGGTGACCACCGAACCGATCGCTCCTGAACCCTGAAGGAAACGTCCGAGCAAAAGGATATAAATATTATCCGCAAGTGCTGCGACAACCGAACCGGCTGCAAAAAGAAGCAAGCCAAACAAAATCGTCTTTTTGCGTCCTATCTTGTCACTCATCACACCAAAGGGTATCTGCAAAACCGCTTGGGTCAGTGCATATCCACCCAGTGCCACCCCTGCGAGGAAAGCATTCCCTCCGGGAAGGTCTTTTGCATACTGGGAAAGTACCGATAACACAATAAAAAGCCCAAAAAACCTAAGGGCAACGATCAGACTTAGGGGTAATACTTTTCTTACGATCTCTTTCATTTTAATGTTTTCCTCTCATTTTTGCAGATATTGTAATTTTCATACACTTGATCCTTTTTTATTTTGAACATATGAGAGGAATATAGCACTTTTAGGTAACTCTGTCAATATAACCTTAGGTTTTTATAATTATAATCTAAATTTATCAAAAGGCGCGATCATGTCAGAGTATATTTTATAGAGAATTTTCTCATCTACCGTGCAACTCTGAAATCATTTAAGGGTATGCTACTTGCCAGCAAGTGTGATACTTTTAGGCAAACATATTTTTATACATACTCTCTGCCCAACTGTAAGCCACTTTAGCCTCTCCCAAACCATTGGTTTTCCAAGCTTCATCGGTTAGATTATTTTTAAAATCCATCCCGCCTTTTTTTGTATACCTATATTCAGTATAGAGAGATATTTCTCTTTCAGGTTTCGTAGACAGTAGAGAAAAACACGTGGTCACCGGTGATTTCCATACAGGGTCTTTGCCATGTATCTCATCTGCGATCATTTGTGCCACATTAACCCCTTCAGAGAAAGCTGTATTCCCTGATTTTGAAAAGCCCATAGGTCTGGCATCTCCGCAAACATAGATATTATTTATACCTTTGACTTTATAGGTATACTGATCTATATCTGCTTCTATTCTGTTAAAGGGTGTTTTTTTTGTCATATGAAGCTTCTCTAAAATAGACGGGGCTTTCACATTGGGGTAAAAACTGGCATCTTCAAAAGTGATCTCATCAAAATCAGTTTTAACCATCTTCTTGTCAAGATCAAATTCCAATATTTCAGCTGAAGGCATATAGACGATCCTGTCTTTATACAATTCTTCAAAAGCAGAAGAGAAACCTTTGTCCTTAATACGTATATGGTTACTCTCATCCATAATAATTACTTTTCCGTCTATACCATTGTGTTTAAAATAATCTGCAATCAGACAGGCTCTTTCATACGGTGCAGCAAGACAACGATAATTTCCCTTAGGCACGGTAAGAATAAAATTGCCGCCTTTGAAGTTCTTGATCTTCTCTTTGAGTGTGATATGTTCAGAACCGGGAATGAATGCGGCAGGATATTCATTTCTAAGTCTCTGCTCCAGTGTCTTATCATCTTTTGCCCAGTTAAAATAATCATACTCTATGCCCACTGCAAAAACAAGATGATCATAAGCTATCTCTCCCTCACTTGTGATGAGGATATCTCGTTTTTTATCGACATCTATAGCCGTTGCATTCAGAAAAGTATAGTTATTGTTTTCTGCTGCATCTATATAACTATGCGTTAAAAACTCCAAGTCTACCAAACCAACAAGCCATTCGTTACTCATGGGACAAGAGACAAAATGATCTCTTTTCTCTACAAGCACGACTTCACTCTGAGGAGCAAAAACCTTAACATGTTTGGCAAGTGCCAAGCCTGCCCAGCCACCACCTACGACAACTACTTTTGGATTTTTCTTATTGTTTACAGAAGATTTATCTTTGACTTTATCATGCATTACACTATTGGTTGCACCATATCCTGATGTTATTGTTGTAAGCAAAGCTAAAGAGGCCACTTTTAATACTTCTCTTCTTTTCATCAATAACTGCTTACCATAACAGCTTGTAGAAGCTCTGATATTGTTACACTCTTTTTCATATTGATTCCTCTAGTTAAAATGAAAACAATACTACCTCTAGTTAACTATAATTTACCTTATAATTATTATTATAAATGATTATTCTATAGAAAAGTTTTGACTCGTCTAGCTACTTTTAAACACCTTGAGTCGTATCAAAAACCCTAATGTGCAGTCTGTCAGAATAGCGGAAATTATGTTTCATACAGAACTCAAAAACAGCTTTATCATTTTTCCAGATGGTATCTCTGCTTTCACCTACCGGCATACAAAAAACTTCAAGCTCAGGCAGAAGTGTCCTGATCTCAGATATCTCTTCAAACGCACTTGTATCTATCAATGTTTTATCGATCGTGAACTTTAGAAAAGTCTCTTTGGAGTGAGACTGCAAATTCTTAAGTGCCTGGGGAACAATACGTTTGGATACAGGCTCACCAGAATTTGCCAATTTCAGAGAAAGGGCAAAGATACACTCTCTATAGGCCGGATAAAGATCAAAATCGATCTCTACGGTACCATTGGTCTCAAAGGTAATTTGAATCCCCTCTTCTATCAGCCAGGAAACCACCTCATAAAAAGTTGGATCCGCATGATACATCAAAGGTTCACCACCCGTAATAACCATATTTGGTTTATATCCTATATATATGAACTCTTCTGAGAGTTGTTTGATAAGAGAGGCACTCTCATCCACTTTTATCCAGGACTTTGCATAGCTTCTGTCTACTGCAAAGTAGGTATCACAGCCATAACGTACTTCACCTTCGACTTCATACTCTGCACCAAATCCGGGACAGGAGAGATTACAGCCGCCGGTACGAAGGAAATAAGAAGGTACACCGGCATACTTTCCCTCCCCCTGTATGGAAAAGAACTGTTCAGTTAGATAAAACATAAACGATTACCTGCTCATTATCCACTATTTAACCACCTGTTTCATAGAATGCTCGGGTCGAGATATCTTCTTCATTGGGGTTGTCTTCACTCCAGCGATTCTCTTTTGGTTTATCTTTCAGTACTTTTGCAAGTACGTCCGCTGCACCCTGGACATCCCCCGCTTTCACAGACTTTGCAATACTCATTGCTTCATCAAAATAGAGACAGGGAATAAGATTGCCTTCAGCCGTGAGTCTTATACGGTTACAGTTCTCACAGAAGTCATGTTTATGCGGATCGATAAGACCAAACTGGTAGCCATCATCAAGCTCATAATTAAAAGAAGGACTTGCACCTTCACGTCCAAGGGCATGTATCGTATGCCGTTCTTTTACTTTCGCCAATATCTCTCTGCCATGCATACCCTTAAGTTCAACATTTGCATGACGATTTTCCATATATTCAATAAAACGTACTTTAATATTGCGCTCTTTACAGTAGTCCATAATGTCAAGTATCTCATCATCGTTGATACCTTTGAGCGGTACCATGTTGATCTTGACGCCCAGTCCTACTTCAAGTGCTTTATCTATCCCTTTAAGAACCGGTCCAAGAACATCTTTCTGAGCTATCTTATGTGCCACTTCAGGCTTTAGGGAATCAAGAGATATATTCAAACGTTTCAAACCGGCATCTTTGAGTCTTTGTGCCGTTTGAGGTAACAAGTAAGCATTCGTGGTCAGAGCGAGATCAATATCGGGTTTGTAATCATGGATCATCTTGATAAATGTATCAAGATCTTCTCTCAGAAGCGGTTCTCCACCCGTAATACGGATCTTGTTCACACCTTCATCCATTGCCACTTTCATAAATAAAAAAAGCTCTTCAAAGCTTAAAAGATTCTCTTTAGGTACCCAGGAAAAAGGTTTTTCCGGCATACAGTACTGACATCTGAAATTACAGCGTTCTGTAACAGATACTCTTAAATAATTGACAGTTCTACCGTGTCCGTCTATTAGCATAATATTATTCCATGTTTAATTTTGCTAAGGGTATCGAAATGTAGATAAAAGGGGGATGATTTATATCAATATTGTAGAGACAAGGCAGAGCCTTGTCTAAGTATGGAGTTAAAACTCCATCAGGTCAAATTAATGGTGACCTTTCCACATAGACTTCTTCCATAGGAATGCCAAGCCTGTAAAGATAATGAAGAAAAGGATTACTTTCCAACCAAGCTCTTCTCTTGCCGGTTTAGAAGGATCACCTGTCTCTTCAAGATAAGCAAAGACTTTCTCCATACCTTCTTTATTGACTCCGGTTCTCGGCATTGCAGTACCTGCAAGTTGAGATTGAGGATCTTCAATAAATGTATGTAGGAAATGTTCCGATCTTGCTCTGATTATAATAGAAAGATCTGGTGGAAGCTTACCAAGGTAATTAGCCAAAGATGCTTCTTCTTCTGCCACTTTTTGCTGATATTTCATTGCATCGATATCTTTACCTGTTGCAATATTTGACTTCGTTTTAGGAATATCTCCCAGTTGAGTCAATTTACCGTAACGGTTTGCGTGACATCTGCTACAAGCTTCAACATACGCTTCTTTAGGTGTAACTTCTCCTGCCTTTTTAGCTTGAAGATAAGCAACAACATTGGCGATGTCCTGTGGCTCAGATACCATCGTTTTCACTGATCCCATTGGGTGTGTCATTGTGTCTGCATATTTATGGTCAACGTTAGTTGCCATCGCAGGATCTTTAATGACTGCAATCAGGAAGTTTTTATCATAAATTGCACCTGCATGCTCTAAGCTAGGTGGTATAACCCCACCCATATTTACAGCACCTTCCATGTGACAACCTGCACACATAGCATATGTAGCTTCACCTGCTACAGGATCACCTTTAAGTGCTGCGATCTTTTGAACATCAGCCCAAAATTGTTTTTTCGTCTCTTTTTTATCTTCAGCACACTCTTTAATGTCGGCTGCACCATCATAAACTAAGTTAGCCCCCTCAACATGCTTATGCATTTGCGAATGCGCAAATGGCTCAACACCCCAATACAATATTAGAGTAAAGACTACTACGATTCCAAATATTTTTAATTCTTTCATTCTCTACTCCTTATAGTTTTTTTTCTCTAGATGTGATGATCGGTAGCGCTATCCACAATGCCATAAAGGTCAATGCTGCAACCAATCCAACCGTACTCCAAATACCTTCAGGTGGCAATTTACCCATGAATGTCAAGATAATCATGTCGATCAGCATCGCCCAGAACCAGTACTTGAACAATCCACGTCTGCTTGCCGGAGCAACATTAGGGCTTCTATCAAGGAATGGAAGTGCAAAGAAGATCACCTGTGCTATAGCAAATGCAATCAAACCAACATTGGTTGAGAATGGTCTAAGGATCTCATATGACCACAAGAAATACCACTCAGGGTAAATATGTGCTGGTGTCTTAAGTCCATTTGCCGGGTCAAAGTTTACCGGATCCATTGCAAATTCAAAGTGGTAGAATACCAAATAGAAGAATAAAATAAAATATACACCCATAACCAACACATCTTTACTTAAGAAGACTGGAGAGAACGGAATCACTTTAGACTCTTTTACTTTTCCTGCTTTATAAAGCTCTGCTGCTTCAGCAAAGTCAAACTCTTCACCATCCTGGTTGTTAACATGCGGGATTCTCAATGAACCAAAGTGAAGTAC
>JAMONL010000146.1 GCA_027065815.1 Sulfurovum sp. | reverse complement strand
ATAATGGTAGCAATGCTTACGCTGATCGTAGCAGGTGTCACTAAACCTACGCTTACAAGTCTAAGTCTAGAGGGTAATGTAACTACTTTAAATGTAGGGAATGAAGCGAACATTACCAGAGTAGTCCATGTAGTGCTCCCTCCAGACATAACACCGCCAGTACTTACACTTAACGGAGAAAGTAGACTCACACTTCATCAAGGTTCGGTCTATACGGAACTAGATGCAACAGCACAAGATGCAGTAGATGGAAATGTATCTGTAACTATAAGTGGAACTGTCAATACTTATGTGGTAGGTGAGTATGTCATCACTTATACGGCTACAGATAGCAGTGGCAACAGTGCAAGTGTGACTAGGCATGTGAATGTAAAAAGCAATGAACCCACACTAGAAAGCTTAGTATTAAGTATGAAACAAACAAGTTTTATAAGAAAAAAAGTACCAAATTCTGATTACTATACTAAAGTAAGAGAACCTGTAACAGTTATGGGAATATATAGTGATGGGCATAGTGAAGATGTGACAGATAATGTTAAATGGGAAGGAGAAGGATATGGAAAAGTTATTAAGGTTACATCAAATCGTCTTAGGACTAAAACAGGAGAAGCAACATTAACTGCTTCAATAGGGGACATAAAGTCGAATACATTAAATATTGATGTAAGGAATGAACAAGAAGAAAGGCTGCTCTTAGTAGAAATTTCAAATAAAAATAAAATATATTATAAAAATAGAGATGCACTAATTTATTTAGATTTAATGTATAAACCTACATCACCAGTGAAGTTGAGATTGAAACTTAAAGAAAGTGATGGGGTAAGATTTGAAAATGGTTCTTTAGATACAGAAATAATCTTTTCTCCTTCAGATACACTTTTTGACAGACATTATGTAAAAATTATTGATGATGATACAAATAATACTCAGTCTTATACTGTAGCAACGGAAGTATTTGAAAGCAATGATGCAAGATATGGTGGCAAAAATCCCAAAGACATAGTAGTAGAGCCTAGCAAGATTAAGCTATTGGTGCCAAGTATAGAGGGCAGAAGAGGAGCTATAAGAGGAGTGCCTATAACGTTTAGTGTGCTCTCTGAGCATCTTAGTTTAAAATATTCACTTGTTGCTCCACCTAAAGGAATGAAAATTATAGAGGATTATGACCCTCATAACCCTGGGGGTGGTATGCCACGTATAGGTGGTGTAAATGTAGAATGGAATGTACCTATGGATATAGAAGAAAAAATCTATACTATCACGATGAAAGCTACAGACTTAGAGGGTAATACAGCAGAAGTAAGCTTTGACATAAAAGTACCTAAAACAAAACCTATACAAACAACACTAGTAAATAACGAACTCATAGTGACAGACAAAAGTTCTTTGCTTTATGGTATGAAGATGAAGGGACATAATGGAGAAGATATATCTAGCCTGAAGTTACGGTCTGTGGCTTACGCAGATGTATGGAAAAAGAAGATAAAAGATAAAAAACCTGAAGATGTGGTTGAGAGAACAGTATTTATTTTAGACAATATGCCTGACAAGCTAGATGTAAAAATGCCTGAATATATGGACACTTTCAAAGAACGAATAAATATAGGTATGCGTGGATATAAATATAATGAGAGAATGTATGATTATGCTATGTCTTTTGACCCATGGGACAGAACATATGGAGAAATATATCTTTATGAAAATACAAATGGATATACTTTCTTGCACAGAGACACTGAGTATGAGAGACATGGCTCTAAAGTATTTTTAATTGTTTTTGATAAATCACAAAAGATAGGTAAATAGTGATGAATTTTTTATTAAAAATATTAATCCCGAATTTAAATTCAAAGTGCAATTTTTCCATCTAAAAAATCATACCTAATTACTCATTCCCACCCCACGCGGGAGCGATGGGAACGAGGTGAAGAGATCTACAACTCCATACAGAGTTGGGAAGAGAAGACATGGAGTCTGGATGGCAGAACATCGATTAGCTACACCTTTGAAGTCAATGGTACGGTCTATGGTGGTGGTATGGAACTTAAACTTATAGACGCTCAGGTCAAGACAGGTCGAGAGTGGATTATTGATTTTATTTATTAAAAGGGATGTAATATGAAATTTTTAGGATGGGTTGTGGCTTTGCCGTTTATGTCACTGATGTTGTTTGTAGTGCTTCGTATGTTTTTATGCGGACCAGATCAGTCTGATGTAAGGGTGATGAAACCGATGGCGGAAAAAATAAGTCAGTACATTATAAAAAATGGGATACCTGAGAGTTTGAAGGATATTCCTGATTTGCCGTATAAGTTAGAAGGATGTAATAAGCCACAAGATAATGTTGAAGATTGTACTTTTTTTGTAAAAGATTATAGATATAGTTTGGAACTATATGAGATGGGAGGTGGTGATCTAAGTATAAGGATTAAAAATAGGGCTACTAAAACAGGTGTAGATATTGGACTTAGAAGAAATAATAAAGAAAGTCAATGGTTCTTTGTTGAAGAAAAAAGTTTTAGTTCAAAAAGATCAGGGGTTTGTAGCCCAATGAAGCAGTAGAGGAGGAAAGGCAATGAGAAAGATAATTTTATTGGTATTGATGAGTGTATATGTTTTTTCTTGGGAGGTCACAACCCATAGAGCAATAGACCAGACAGCTATTTTAAACGGACAGGCTACAAACTTTTATAACTTTCTAAATGACAGTGGTTTAGGAAGTCAAACATTTGATGACCGCAATTCTATTATGTTTGATACGTATGGGGTGACATACTTTTATTATATTAGAAAAGGTGAAGAAGGTGGTATGTCTGATTGGAATTTGACTTTTAATGCTTCTCCTACACCAATTGACCTCATAGAAGCCGGCACCATCCTCGAAGATGCCGTCTGGGCTGGAGGGCTTTTTAGTGGTGATGGGCGTTTTAACAATCATTTTTATGACCCGCAAAAGGGCAAAAGGGGTCACAAAAGGGGTCAGGTGATGCTAATGCTACTTAATCCATTTTTTGCTATACTTTTGCAAAGGAGTCCTCATGGCAAGAAGACCACGTATTGAATTACCGGGATATTATCATATTGTCAACAGAGGTGTGAACAAGATGCATATCTTTCGCAAAATGGATGATTATGAATACTTTGAAGAGCTGATATGCTTTTATGCGAAAAGCTACGGAGTGATCATTCATAACTATTGTCTCATGAGCAACCACTACCATTTACTCATAGAGATAACACAAGAGAATCTCTCCAAATTTATGAGACAACTCAATATGAACTACGCCATCTACTTTAACAAGAAATATAAAAGAGTCGGACACCTATGGCAAGGACGGTTTAAATCCTGGTATGTCACAGATGAAGCGTATCTTTATACGCTGATGTGCTATATAGAACAAAACCCACTTAAAGCTCGTATGGTTCAAAGATTGGAAGATTACCCCTATAGTTCTTACCATTGTTTTTTTGAAGATGTGATACCTGAATGTTTACAAAGATCATGGATACTCAAAAACCATCAAGAGGATAAAGAAGCAATCAAAGAGATGCTTAACAGTTCCATTGACAGTACTCTCTTGCAGGAACTCAAAATGGCATCCAACCTTATTGAAGCATCTAATAGCAATAAAAAACCTGATATTACGAAATTAAAAAAAATGTTTGAAAATATAGAAGAGAAAGATACACGCAATAAGAAGATCGTTCAGGCATATGACAAAGGGTATTCACAGTATATGATTGCTAAAGTATTGGGACTCAATCAAGCAACGGTGCAGAGGATCATTAAGAGGAACAGGTAGCATTATCATCACCTCTTTGATTGATTCCTGACCCCTTTGACCCTTGACCCTTTGACTTCCCAAGAAATAGAATTTGGATGAAATACAGACGGTATTTTTTATGGCTTTGAAGAATATGGGGTATCAGATGATGGAACGTTTATGCGTAATAGCTATGATGACTATACCAAGATTGTACAAAACTGGGGGAGGAGACTGTTTTATTGTAAGCATTGATAATGCAGGTGATGTGTTAGATAATATTACAATGTGTAAGGTAAGTGATGACCCTACTGCAGGTACTCTAGGAAATATGTCAGTAGGTATTCAGTTACAACCTTAGACAGTTATATATAAGTCAAATATGCCCTCAAGTCTTCTTTGGGGCGAATCCTTTCTCCAAACTGCTTAACAGCATCCACACGTTAAAATCTGATAATTAAAAAGATACCAAAGAAGGTATTATATGGGTAAAGTATCCATATAATGGTGTTAATTTTATGTAAGGAATACAATGTTTAAATCGTTGAAGCGTAGTGTTATGAAAATGTTCAGGGAGTTTTTGGTCTACCATAACAGTTCTCTGGAATTTCGTGCCAAGTTGTTGACACTCATGGTCTCTTCCAACGGTGAGATCTCTGAATGTGAAAAACAGAAACTCAAAGAGATCGCCTATCAGATCTACAGTGAGGATCATGAACGGGCTGAGCTGCTTATAGAGACAGTGAAAGAGTATCATGATAAGATCATTACAAATAATGGACTGGATTTTGAACATCTTATTCAGCTGGTTGCCAAAGAGGTACGTGAAGTCAAACGTTTTCATACAAAAATTGATATAGGTTTACTTATGGAACTCCATAGCTGTGTAGATGAAGAGGATGAAGAGGATAGACTGTTCCAAATAAGGATCATAGAATTTTTGCAGAGCCTAAAGGAAGAGTATGGAGATGCTGCATAATGGAATGGTACAGGTTTCTTATCTTTGGCAGGGTACAGGGTGTATTTTATAGAAAGTCTGTCTCTCAATCTTTGATGAAAAAACAGTTCAAAGGCTATATTCAGAATCTGCCGGATGGTACAGTCGAAGTGGTCGCTGAAGTGTTTGATGATGATTTTGATACCTTTATGCAGATCTTGAAAGAGGGGTCACCTTTGAGTTCTGTAGAAAATATTAGCTATGAGATAATCGATGATGCCGAATTCAATACTGACGGTTTTGAAATACGTTATTAAGAGGAGAAAGTGAAATGAGTTCCGGATGGGGATGCCAGTTCATGGGGACAAAAGATGATGACAAAGAGTGGTGTCTAAAACTCCATCATCATTGTGAACCCGGATGCAAAGGGTGCATTATTGCCGGTCAGGTGGAATTTTCTACACCGAATATTTCTGAAGAACAGGAGAGAAAAGTGAAGAAGCGTTCAGACAATCCTCTGGAGAAATAATTCAAATGCACCCTACGTCATTTCTTTTCCGAATTTTGCTTTTAATTTTGCCAGTTTAGGCGGAATGACTGCCATGCAGTACCCTTGCATGGAGTTTTGACGGTAATAATCCTGATGGTAGGCTTCGGCCGGATAGTATGTGTCAAGCGGCTCAATGACAGTAACAATAGGATCACTGTAGTCATCCTGTGCCGCTTCCATGGCAGCTTCTGCAGCTTCTTTGGTCTCTTCCTCTGTATAAAGAATGGTTGACCTGTACTGTGTCCCTCTGTCAGCACCTTGATAGTTGAGTGTAGTGGGGTTATGCACAGTAAAGAATATATCCAGGAGTGTATCGACCGTAATGACAGTATCATCGTAAGTGATCTTGATGACTTCTGCGTGTCCTGTCTCTCCGGTACAGATATCTCTGTATGTCGGGTTTAATGTCTGTCCGTTCGCATATCCGCTCTCTACGTCACTGATGCCTTTGAGCAGTTCAAATACTGCCTCGGTACACCAGAAACATCCGCCGCCGACTATGAGTTCTTTTATTGCCATTTTAAATCCTTGTTAAATGCTACTTTAGTTCATTTTTAATTATATGAGATGTGCTATAATATCTAAGAAAATAAAATATTACATAATTTTTGGAGGTTTTATGATGAATGTTAATGTTGTATGTCCACATTGTCTCAAGGTGAATCGTATTCCTAAAAAAGACTCGTATGCCAAAGCCAATTGCGGCTCTTGTAAACAATCCCTTTTGGACAGTAAACCCATTGCCGTGAATGCAGATAAACTGGCAACATTCCTGGCGAACTCAGACATTCCTGTCGTGGTGGATTTCTGGGCGCCCTGGTGTGGTCCCTGTCTACAAATGGCTCCGGCGTTTGAAGAAGCTGCATTGTCGATGCCGCTTCAGGCACAGTTCCTGAAGGTCAATACGGAAGAGGAACAAACCTTAGGTGCACAGTATGGCATTCGCAGTATTCCGACGCTGATCGTGTTTAAAAATGGTAAGCAGGTGGATCAAATTTCTGGCGCTTTAAGTGCGGCACGTCTTCAAAGCTGGGTAAAACAGTTTGTCTAAGATCCTGCTTCTTGAAGATGATGTGAATCTGAATGAAACTGTGACAGAATTCCTGGAAGAGCAGGGATTTGAAGTTGTCTCTGTCTATGATGGAGATGAGGCGCAGGAGAAGCTGTATGAAAGCAAATACGACTTGCTTCTGTTTGATATCAATGTACCGGGTATCAACGGTTTGGAACTTTTAAAAGAGAGTCGGGAGGAGGGTAATGTCACCCCGGCGATCTACATCACTTCTATGGATACGGTAGATGATCTTGAAAGAGGTTTTAAAAGTGGTTGTGATGATTATATTCGTAAACCTTTTGCACTGAAAGAGTTGAAGATACGTATTGAAACCTTGTTGAAACGTGATTTTTTCCATAATTCAAATGAATTGATGCAGATCTCGGAAGGTATTAGCTATGATATTAAGAGTAATGAACTTTCAAATCAGGGGGAAGTTGTTTCTCTCGGAAATAAAGAATCCAGACTGTTAAAACTTTTCCTGAAACATGAAGGTGAAGTGATAGCGCATGAAAATATTTATGAATATTTGTGGGATTATGATGAAGAGCCAAGCGACACAGCATTGCGTACCTATATTAAAAACCTTCGCAAGATCATAGGGAAGGAACGTATTGTCAGTATTAAAAAACAAGGCTACAAGTTCAGTACTCAAAAGTGAAAAAACTTCCCTTTTAAGATTTTTTACTTTGTATGTCACGATGATTAGTATTCTGATCGGCCTTTCATCACTTTTCTATTATGAAACACAGGAAAAACTCTTTCTTGCACAGCAGCGTGCAACACTGACGAAATATGCATACATCCAGACAAAAAGACTGAAAGTCCTGCATCACTACTTTTATGAGAGAAAAACCTACCCGAGAGATGAACGCTTTAAAAGTGCCATCTACGATATAGATCTGAGAAAGATATTCTCTTTGCTCGAGAATAAAGATATCCGTTTTGATGAAGATATTTATATTGCCGACAACTATATACATTTTGTTAAGAGTCTCGATGTCTATTTTCTGGGTGCGAAATACCTTATACTTGAGATCAAAGATGATGGTGTATGGCGTGATGAAATATGGAAAATGATCATTGGCTACAGTCTTTTGGCTTTTATACTCTTTATGCTTTTTGGTCTTTACCTGGCAAAACTCTTCTTGAAACCTATGCGTGATTCTATTGTACTGCTCGACCGGTTTATCAAGGACACGACCCATGAACTCAATACGCCGCTCTCTGCCATACTGGCAAATATAGAGATGATGGATACCTCTGTTATGGTAGAGAAAAACCGAAAAAAACTCACCCGTATCAATATTGCCGCAAAAACAGTTTCCACACTGTATAAAGATCTGACCTTCCTGACACTCGAACAGGATAAAAAGAATAATGATGAAAAGATCTATATCAAAAACGAGGTCTTGGACAGGATAGAGTATTTTGATATTTTGACACGATCAAAAAATATTGCACTGAAACATGATCTGGATGACTCGACGATCATTATGGATAAGCGAAAGTTTGTCCGGGTGCTTGATAATTTATTTTCCAATGCGATCAAATATAACATACGAGGCGGGAAAATAGAGATCATACTTTGTATGAATGAATTAAGCGTGATCGATACGGGTATCGGTATCTCTGAAGAGAAGATACCTTTTATGTTCGATAGATATATGCGCTTCAATAAAAGTGAAGGCGGTTTTGGTATTGGACTGAGTATCGTGAAAAAAATACTGGATGAATATAAAATAAAAATAGACGTACATTCCAAAGTGGGTGTAGGTACAAGGATAGTACTGTCATGGTAAAGAAAATACTGATAATGCTTCTGCTGGGTTCCTCTGTGCAGGCTCAAAACATATATGAACGGAATTGCATCCCTTGCCATAGAAACATGCCTACTTCCCTGCAACAGATGTTCATGTCTTATCTGGCAGCATACAGCGGAGAGGATAATGTAAAGACCATTTTGAAATATTATTTGAACCACCCTACAAAAAGCCTATCACTTATGTCTGATCTTTTTATTGATACCTATGGTATTAAAAATACAACAAAATTAAATAATGATGAATTAGATGAAGCTATAAATATTTATTGGGAAAAATTTAAGGTTTTTGATAAGTTGAAATAGTTATAATCAATTTCTTATCAACAAACAAGGAAGATAAATGAAAAGAATGTTAACAATATTGGCTTTGGCTTTTTTAGTCACAGCAGCTATGCCAACAGTTGCATCGGCAAGTGCAAAAAAAGGGCAAAAAATCTTTAAAAAGAAGTTTCGTAAGAAATGTGGTTTTTCAGGTGTACGTTTTGCAAGGAATCATACACAGGCAGAATGGGAGAGTATTTATGAAAAAGGGAAATTTCAAAAAGAAGCCAAAAAAATATGTCCACGTTTAAAAGTTGAGAAGATCAAAAACAAATGGTGGAAAAATGTTTATCAGTTTACATATAAATACGCGAGTGACGGTGTTGTTCCCAAGTGCTAATGGTGACTCAACTGAAATAGGTGTCACATCTTGAAGCAGATACTCCTCTTCTGCTTCTCTTTTTTCTTTTTACCTCACAATCTTTTCACAATTAAATGTTATCATTCCTCTGTTTTAAAACTAACCAAAAGGATGAATATGACTAAAATGACTAAATTGGCACTTGCTGCTTTACTTGGACTTGCTGTACTTTCAACAACTGCATCTGCAGACGCTAACAAAGGTAAAAAGATCTATATGAAGAAAATGAAAGCTGCATGTGGTTTTTCTGGAGCAAAATTTGCCACTAAACACACACAGGGTGAGTGGGAAAAGATCAAAGGTGCAGGTAAATTTGCTGCTGAAGCTGCAAAGATCTGCCCAGGTCTTAAGTTGAAAGACAAGTATGTAAACGATGTTTATGACTTTTCTTATGAGTATGCATCTGATTCAGGTAACGTACCTTCTTGCTAAATCACGTTGTACACAGGGTTTTCCTGTGTGCTAAGTTATGAAAAGTATAATGTATGCTTTTAAAGTTACTATGTTATACTTCAAATGTAAATACACACAAAAGGACAGAAATATGAAAAAAATCGCAATCGCAATGTTATTCGCTGGATCTACACTACTTATGGCTGATGGAGCTGCTGCATATGCTAAATGTGCTGGTTGTCACGGAGCTAACGGTGAAAAAGCTGCACTTGGTAAATCTGCAATCATTACAGGTCAAGATGCTGCTAAAACAATAGAGCAACTTAACGGTTATAAAGCAGGTACACTTAACCAACACGGTATGGGTGCTGTTATGAAAGGTCAGGTTGCTGCTCTAAGTGAAGCTGATATCAAAACTGTAGCTGATCACATTGCTGCAATGAAGTAAGACTTCTTTTCAAAAGCCTTTTGGCTTTTGAAAGCTTATTTGATTTACCTCTTCTTCTTCCACTTTTATAATATAAACATCTATTTTTTAATGACAAATTTTCTGCGACTCATAAAATATTAAATTTCAAAACTCTATTATTTACCGCTCGTACATTTTCCTGATTCGCATTTCATTGAAGCATTGCTCTCTTTTTTAGGCGCTTTTTTCTCTACAGCTTTAAAAGTTTTATCTGTTTCTTCTATGGTTAGTCTGCCTGTTTTTGGGTCACGTACACAATTGTAAAGTGATTTGGTCGTCTTGGCTTTAAGTACACAGTCTCTTCTTTTGTCCTCTTTTGTCATCTGATCGAGGATATTGACTTTTTTCTTTACCAGTACCGCAGAACCGTCTACCATACTGGATCCGCATTTACCGGCTCCACATTTCATCCCGCCTTCAGTGAGGGATTTTTTGTCGTCTTTGTCTGTACAACCTGAGAGGAGGGCTAAAGCCAATGCAGATGTCATAAGTAGTTTTGTAATCATAGTTTTCTCCTACGTGTTATTATTTTGTCAATAGATATTTTTCATACATTTCATAAAAGATCGGTATCAAAAGCAAGCTTAGCACAGCAGAGCTTACAACACCGCCTATCATCGGTGCTGCGATACGCTGCATCACTTCT
>JAMONL010000145.1 GCA_027065815.1 Sulfurovum sp. | reverse complement strand
ATCACTCAACTTCACTCTTGTTAGCAACTCGCTAACCGTCCATGTGTTGTTGGACGCGTATTATAGCACCAGATTGTCTTATTGTCAAGGGTTTTTCGCAATTTGTGTAAAAAATTTTGTTTTTATACTTATTCTTACATTATATATAGGAATTTTTACTGTTTTGATACATTGGGGAACCTACCCTTCACATATTGACAAGGAAAAGGTGTATTAACCTTAGATTAATCTCTCTTCAATATACTTGCGTAACTTATAACTTAAAGGAATTTACAATGGCTTTATATGATAGAAACTATACAGCAAACGAAGCTGGCTATGCACAAGAAGGTGCATCGGTTGCCTTCATTAAACAGACCTACCAGCTTTTAGCAGCAAGTATGGTTGCTGCTGCAGCAGGCGCTTATGCGACTATGCCTTATGCAGAAACCATCATGCAATTTAAATGGATCATTTTTGGAGCAGAGTTACTGATACTTTTTTTCGGTCTTAGTATGTCCAAAGGGAAACCGGGATTGAACCTTTCGATGCTTTTCCTCTTTACTTTTTTAACAGGTGTTTCACTGGTTCCATTATTGGCCTCACTCATCGGAATGGGTCAAGGTGCCATGATCGGTAATGCATTTTTAATGACTTCGGTACTGTTTGGTGCTTTAAGTATGTTTGCGATCAACAGTAAATCTGACTTTTCAAGCTGGGGTAAGCCACTGTTTATTACTTTGATCGTTGTGATCATTGCGTCTTTAGTGAACTACTTCCTGCTTCAAAGTCCAATGATGCACATTATCATCACAGCAGGAATTTTGCTCTTGTTCTCGATCTTCACGATCTACGATACACAAAACATTGCAAACGGTGCATATGATTCACCTGTAGATGCAGCGGTATCACTCTATATTGACTTCCTCAATATGTTTACTGCCATGCTTCAGCTGCTTGGTATTTTTGGTGGGGATGATTAATTGTAAGTGGTGGGCTATTGCCCACCCTACATGTTTTTAGCTTCTACGAATAACACTTCAAATTCTAAATGATCCAGTGGATAACTTTCCATCAAATGTTTTGTCTCTTTAAACCCTAACTTTTTTTCACCTGCACTAACACCGCTCTTTTTAATATAACGAAACATTTCTCGTACAGAATCAAAAGCCAATGTATAGGTATGCAATGCAAAATTTACCTCACCGTAATACTTCTCCATACTTTCTTCAATAGACTCCGCAGAGTAAATAGGTGAATTTACCCTGGCAACTTCATGCAATGTTTTGAATGTACCTGAAGTAAAGATAGCAAAATAAGCGTTTTGTGACAAGTTTGCAAGTAGAGAAAAAGTACGATCCAGATCTGTACTCCACTGGAGTGCGGAAGAAGAGAGCAACAGATCGTACTGTGTTTGAGGCAAGGCTTCTATAAAGTTGACGCTGTTAAAATCACCACATACCTTGGTGATCTTTTCAGAATAAGGATGGATATCAAGCATTGCCTGAGACGAGTCAAGTGCTGTTAGTGTGGTATATGTACAGTTCATTTCCTGTAAATTCTTAACCACAGCACCAGAGCCGCAACCCAGATCCAAAATACTTCCGTAAGTCTTTTCAGAAAGCTTTGAAACCAATGTTTTGGCCACTTGTACCTGTATTTCATTGTGTTGATTATATTGATGTGCGAAACGGGAAAACTCTTTAATTACTTTTGACATTTTTGCCCTTTCTTGTGGCTTCATCACAAATTCAATCTTTTTTAGGTATAATCGCCGAAATTATACCCAAATTTATTGGGCTATGCACTATCTTAATAAGAGGATACTTATGACATCAACACTTTTAATTGTACAAATTGTACTGGCGATCGCGATCACAATCGCTGTTTTACTACAAAAAAGTTCAAGCATTGGGCTTGGCGCATACAGCGGGAGCAACGAATCTGTATTTGGAGCAAAAGGGCCTACAGGGTTCTTGGCAAAGGCAACTTTTACACTTGGTTTTTTCTTTATTGTCAATACTTTGGCACTGGGGTATATGTATACAGCAGAGAACAGCAAATCGGTAGCAGACAGTATTGTTCCTAAAAACAATGCTGCTGTACCTGCTGCACCGAAAAGTGCTACCCCTGCACCTTCTGCTCCTGCAGCACCAACACCTTCCACAGAAAAATAATTTACTTACGACATTAGTATTTTCTGAGACAAGGCATGCCTTGTCTCTATACGACACCTCTCCAAAAAACCCTCTGCATTACAATGAAGTACCTAAAAAGGTAAAAAAGGGTAAAATTCACTCAATACATTTTAGGAGAAACAGATGATAAATGAAATTTTTGAACACACTGCAGATCATATGGGAAAAAGCATTGAATCCCTTAAAAGAGACTTTGCATCACTGAGAACAGGAAAAGTAACCACAGGGATTGTTGATAACATCAGAGTGGACTACTACGGTACACCTACTGCACTGAATCAAGTAGGAAACGTGATCGCTACAGATGCAACAACTATTAGTATCACACCTTGGGAGAAAAGCCTTTTAAGCGACATTGAAAAAGCGATTCAGGAAGCCAATATCGGTGTAAACCCCAACAATGATGGAGATTTTATCAAACTCTTCTTTCCTCCTATGACATCTGAGCAGAGACAAGAGATCGTCAAGCAGGCAAAAGGAATGGTCGAGACAGCGAAGATCGCCATTAGAAACGTAAGAAAAGACGGTAATGACAAGATCAAAAAACTTGAGAAAGAGAAAGAGATCTCTGAAGATGAATCTAAAAAAGCCCAAGAGCAGATCCAAAAATTGACAGATGAACATATTGCAAAAGTTGAAGAGGCATTTAAAACAAAAGAAGCGGATATTTTAAAGGTTTAAGATGAATGTTGAACAGGTTTATAAAGATGCCAATGCCCTTTTAGAGGGACACTTCCTTCTTGCGAGCGGCAATCACTCTGCCCGATACCTGCAGAGTGCCAAAGTACTTGAGTATCCCAAAAAAGCAGCTGAACTTACAGATGCACTGGCAAAGATGATCCGAAATTACGGCATTGAGGTTGATACTGTCTGTGCCCCTGCTTTAGGTGGTGTACTTGCAGGATATGAGCTTGCACGTTCTTTGGATGTACGTTCTATTTTTGTTGAAAAAAAAGAGGGCGGAATGGAACTTCGCCGTGGATTTGAGATAAAAAAAGGTGAAAAGATCATCATTTGTGAAGATATCATTACCACTGGTGGCTCAGCGCTGAAAGCAGCTCAGGCCATTGAAGCTTTGGGTGGTGAAGTAGTAGCCTTTGCATCACTGGCGAACAGAGGTTTCTGTAAGCGTGTCGGAGGGGATAATGATGTAAAACCAGCGTGTAAACTTCCCAATGATATACCACTCTTCTCTCTTGATGATTTTACTTTTGAAATGTATAGACCAGAAGAGTGTCCTCTGTGTAAGGGAGGAAGCACTGCCATTAAACCTGGCAGCAAAAGCTAAAAATATCAAAAGGGCTTTATGCCCTTAAAAATTACAAGTACCTCTACCCATATAGACCTCTCCGCAATACTGACTTTTTTCTTCGCTCTGACTATCTTGTTTAAGTCTTTCATACTCTGATATGACCTCTTCCAGCGCAGAAGCATTTGGTTCTCTTTTGATAGCCATAAAACCTATGATATTCTTCTCTTCACAGAATTTTGGCTGAATAAAAGTTTCTGTCCAGTATGCGGTACCATCTTTCGCAATATTTTTCATATAGCCATTCCATGTTTTCCCCAATGCTGTCATTTCACAGGCATCTCTAAAAATAATTTCTGGCATTCCTGGATGCATATGCATACAGTGCGGCAACCCGATCAACTCTTCTTTTTCATAACCGCTTATTTCTATAAATCTTTTATTGGCATAGGTCACATAGCCATCTCGGTCTGTTTCAATGATCAAGTTCTTTCCACTGTAATAGACTACTGTATTTTGTGGTGCTTCCCTTTTAACAGTATTACCTGTTTTACTGTTTGTATATTCTAGCATTAAAATATCCTGATATGATTTTATTAAAATTCATTATATCATAAAATATTTTAAACAAAATACAGGCAGATTTTAGAACTTAGACTCTCCAAACGACTGCACAGCTCTCTACATCGATATCTGTTTTTCTCGGTTTGATCTTAAATATTTCTATTTCGCAATTGTCCACATTATATCGGTCTTCAAACTTTTCAATTTTATCTTCGAGTTCTTCCTGTAATATTTCTATATCTTCATTGATCTTGGCTACACGTTCTTCTGCTCTACTCATATCTCCACGTTCTTTAAGGATATTGCTTCCTTTTTTGAAGGCACGGCCTATTTTTGTTGGTGTTGTGCGTCCAAAAAGTGCCCCTATCACGGCAATACCAGCATCGATCATAGAACCTGTCGTATCCGTAGATTCTTTTTCCAAACGCTCTTTTGCCCGCAGGAGTCGATTCGTCAATACTTTCTCCTTGGATGCATAACGTGTTTTGAGCTTTTCTATCTCATTTTCTTTTTTCTCATTGAGCATATCCTGCAGCCTCACAATGAAATCTGTGGGGGACTCTCCCACTTTTGACTCCAGTTTGGGAGACAGACAGCGCTGTAATTCCAAATGCTGTTCCTGATAAAGCATCTCTTTCAATTCCCTGACCGCACGCTTCAATCCCTTATCTTCCAAAATGACATTTGGCAGAGACTGGAATTTTGCTTTAGAAGGTGCGATATGAGGAAACTTTTCAAAATCTGTCTCCTCCTCTCTTGCCTCATCCCAACTGATATTCTGTATACTGCTTTCCAACTCCAAAGAGAGCAGCACTTCTTTCTCCTCATCTATGCCTTTACGCTGATTGTAAAAATGTATTTTAGCTCTTGCCAAAAGTGTCGGATAGAATTGATTCTGTCCACTGGCATCCGGCTCATAATACTGCGGGATGGAGACATCAATATTTTGAATACTCTCAAAATCCTGACTCTTTCTTGCCAGACTGTCCACACTTTGTGTTTCGATACGCTGTGCCTCTTTTTGGGTCTTCATCAGGCGTGATATCTCATCACGTTTCAGTGGTCCTTTAAGATATGAAAGTACCCATCGTGTAGAGAAAAGTCGTACATCATCCAAATAGGCACTCTTTAAAAAGAAAGTTCTTTTCTGCAGGTTTGCCAGCATATTTTTGATCTCAGATTTGTCAAAACTTGAACCTATTTTACCGCCCAGTCCATCTATGACCCTCTCGATATCCTGCGTTGTTTGTAGTCGTCCTATGAACCATGTACCGATGTTGGACAAGCCTTTATAATCCAAGTCTACTGGATTTTGCGTACTCAAGACTACACCTATACCAAAAGCACGTGCCTGTTTTAACAAAAGGAGCATAGGTTCTTTGCTCGGCGGATTTTTGGTAGGAGGGAAGAACCCGAATATCTCATCCATATAGAGCAGTGTTTTGAGTGCCGATGTTCCTGACTGTCTGCGCATCCATGCGATGTATTTGTTCAGAAGCAGTGTGACAAAGAACATGCGCTCATCGTCATTGAGATGCGAAATGGAGAAAATGGCTATTTTGGCTTTCCCCTTCTCATCATAAAGCAGTTTCTGTATATCAAGGTTGTCTCCCTGAAGCCAGAGTGAAAAACTCGGACTTGCCAACAGCGAGTTGAATTTGGTCGCCAGTTTAAAGCGGGAATCTTTCCCATAAAAATCATCTAGTGGGAGCACTCCGATCTTTTTGAAGGAGGGGTTGATGATCTTTCCTATAATACTTTCAATACCCAGGTCTTCTCCTGCCAACCATGCTTTTGTGAGAATCTGGGCAAGCAGAATATACTCTTTAGAATCCAAAGGATCAGCCACGATCCCCACCAAAGAGAGCAAACTCACTGTAGTACTCTTAAGATAGGAGGTGAAGGTATCACTGTCCTCCATCACTTCAGTAGGAGGTGTTTCCAGTGAAGAAAGAATATTGACCGCGACCCCTGAAGAAGATCCGGGAGTATAGATGGTCTTTTTGACCTGTTTAAACTTTTCAACACGTGAAGCATCTTGCCCCCAACTCTCTATACCCTCTTTCCACATCGTAGAGACCTTCTCCGCATATTTATGGACATCTACTTCTTTAGCACGTGCTTCATCTTCTACCCAAGGAGCAAAGTTTTCAGGAGAAAAACTTGGATCCGCCAAACAGAGGTCACCCATATCTCCTTTCGGATCAATAATAATAGAGGGTATGTTGTCTATGGCTGCTTCTTCGATGATACTGACACCCAGTCCTGTTTTACCCGAACCGGTCATCCCGATGATCGCTGCATGTGTGGTGAAATTCTTGTTTTTAAGCAGCGTAAGTGCTTCTGTAGCTTCCATTGTAGACTTGTCTATATCTTTACCCAGATAGAACAGTCCCAGTTTTTCATAAATCTCTTGCATCTTCTTCCTTCTCTTTTGCTAGGTATTGGAGACTTTTATTGTAACAAAAATAGAGAGGAAAAAGAAGTATTTATTGTATGGACGGTATTCCCGTTTCTTTTTTTGGTATACCCGGAGATAGGGATGGCTGTTTGGTTGTATTTGTTTCAGCTGCCGAACGCTTTTTTTTCTTTTTTTTCTTTTTAGGTTTTTTCTTCTTTTTTGGTTTTTCGATCCCCTGTATCATAAAGGTGATAGGCTCTTGCGCTTTTTGTTTCAAAAGAACCAGAAGTTTGTCTTTTTCATAATAGACATCAAATATCTCGACATGTTTCATGACAGTATTTACTTCAACTTTTTCTTCCACGCCTAACGGAAGCTGATAGTCATACCCCTCTACCCGTAAAAGTGTGTTATCTTTTTTCAAGACGACCCAGCAGACTTTTGCTACAGAAAGCGCATAAAGTGAATTTTTGGTATTTTCAATACAGACTCTGGAAAAATCATCTTTTTTTATGGAGATATTTCCGTCCGAAGAGGCAAGATCCAAGTAGAGTGCGTCCGTTGCCTGCGTGATCTTTTTGGTTTTTTCCAAATGTTCAAAAAGCTGTGAATTGGAATCCCGAAGCAACGCAACACTCTGGTAAAGTGCCGGTAGAATAATACCCATAAGCGCAATGGCTATCAGTACTTCAATAAGGGTAAACGCCGGACGCTTAAGCATCAACCATCCATCAGTCCGACACGGATCGCTTCCTCATAAGAGGTCTCTCCGGAGAGCAACATGGCTTTAAGTTTATCTGCTATGGTGATCATACCCTGTTTTTTCATGGCTTCTCTCACCTGGTGGTCATTCAAACCGTCCTTGACCATCTCTTTGACGGTATCATCAATAATAAAAAGCTCACCAATCGCCTGTCTGCCTTTGTATCCTGTAAAATCACAGGCTTTACAACCCCGTGCCGTAAAATAGAGTTTCTCTTCAGGCAACCCTACTTCCTGTGCGATGACGGGAGCCAGTTTCGTCTCTTCCTTGCAGTTGACACAGAGTTTTCTGGCAAGTCTTTGTGCCAGTACACCCAAAAGTGTTGAAGAGATGAGGAAGTCTTCTATGCCCATGTCCATCAGACGGCTGAGTGACGAGGTGGAGTCATTCGTATGCAGTGTGGAGAGCAAAAGGTGACCTGTCAGGGCAGAACGCAGTGCGATCTCCGCCGTTTCTGAGTCACGGATCTCTCCCACCATAATAATGTCGGGGTCCTGTCTCAAAATAGAACGCAAACCTGCCGCAAAGGTCAATCCTACTTTGGTATTGACCTGTATCTGTGAAATGTTGTCAGCATTATATTCGACCGGATCTTCTACGGTGATGATATTCTTGTCCGGCGTGGCTATATGCTGCAGACAGGCATGCAAAGTTGTTGATTTACCTGAGCCTGTCGGTCCGGTCACCAGTATCATCCCATGTGCATGGTTGAGCAGTTTATAGAGGTTTTTGGTAATATCTTCCTGGAATCCAAGAGATTCCAGTGTCGGTATATGCTCGCTTTGCGCCAGAATACGCATAACCACACGCTCTCCGTGATAAGTAGGTAGCACCGAAACTCTTACGTCCAGTGTTTTCCCGGAAATACTGATCTGCGTACGGCCGTCCTGCGGTACTCTCTTCTCGGAAATATCCAGACTGGAGATAACTTTGATACGGTTGATCACAAGTCCGATAATACTTCTCTCAAGATCAAGATGTTTTTTCAAAGCACCGTCTATACGGAGTCTGACCTCTCCTTTTCGCTCTCCACTCTCTATATGAATATCACTTGCACCTTTTTTGAGTGCCTGAAAGAAGAGAGAATTGACCAGCTTGATAATGGGTGCAGACTCTTCGCTGGAGAGAAGGTCTTGTGAATTCCTGATAAAATCAAGCAGATCTGATTCTGCCTCTATCAGCTCTTCCGAAGTGGTTGACATATCTTCAAAATCAGAACCGGTTTGAATTTCAAGGAACTTGTTTCGCAAGCGTTCAAAACTCTCTTCATCAAGCATGACGATAGGGTATTCCAAAGGAAGTTTCGAAAGATGGTTAAGCGCTTCTCCCAGTGCGCTCTGTGTCACCACTGCCGTATTGACACCATCAAGAGTGGAGAAAAGAAGCGAATGTCTTATGGCAAGCTTATGATTGATAGCTTCTTCCCATAAGGGCTCAAGATTAACATCTTCAAGGCGGGGAAAGTTCACGTTAAAACTCCTCGATACTCTTCAAAAGATCCAGATTGCTTCCTTTTTTGCTTGCCGTATAGGGCTTTGAAGGTACAACATAGGCATCAGAAGAGGGCGTTCTTGTCGTTCCACAGTTTTTGGAATCAAAAGGTTCTCCTTTTCGTCTGGCTTCAAGTACGGAACGCATATATTCGTTGTAGCGTCCCTGGACCTCTTCCAGTTCAGATAACATTCTTTTCAGCTTTTGAAGGTCATCTGATTTTCTGACGATGTAAGGTGTAAGGTAGATGACCACATTGGTCTCTCTACTCAGGTCTGAATTGTGGGTAAAAAGTAATTCTCCAAGTACGGGGATGTCTCCCAGAAATGGTACTTTCTGTACCCCTTTACCACCGGAATTCTTAATGAGTCCGCCCAGTACGATGGTCTCACCATTGTTGACAATGGCATTGGTCTTGACTTTTCTTTTAGTCGTAGTCGGACGGTCTGCACTTGGAGACTCATTATCAAGCACATCTTCAATCTGTGTTTCGATTTCTAAGGTTACTTTGTTATTGCTTGAGAGTCTTGGTTTGACTTTCAGTGTTAACCCGATATCTTCTCTTGAGTAGTTATTGACCACATTGGAAACACCGGAAGTTGACTGCTGTGCCTGCGTCAGGATAGAGCGTGTCTGTCCAACATAGATTTCTGATTCTTTGTTATTGGTACAGAGGACTGAAGGTTCAGAGAGAATGTTGGCTGCACCATTTTGCTCCAAAAGGTCTAAGGCTGCACCTAATGCAAAGACTTTATCGGTTGAGTCAAATTTAAATGCGGGAGTAGTTGTCGTTCCTATAACATTTCCATTATCATCCGTCAGTGTTTCTGTCGTATTCGTATTTAAAAACCCTAAAAGTGCCGGGGACATTTGAAGTGCATTCCCACCAAGGTTGGCTGCCATAGTATAGAGTCCTGAAGAGGTAATGGTTCCTCCCTCCATACCATACTTTAACCCTACTTGCTGTGCCATGTTTTTGTCAACCTCAACAATTTTAGCTTTTACATACACCTGTACTTTAGGAATGTCTATCTGTCTGATCGTTGCTCGAATATTCCGTATCTGTTCACCTGTTGCCAGGACGATGAGTGCATTTCTTTCTATATCGGATACTACCATCGCCTTAGTTGCCGGCTTCCCACCTTTCACAGGTTTACCCGGTACCTTCATGTTGTTCATCTGTGACAGCAGTTTGGAGAGGATCTTCTCCATCTCTTCGACATTGGAATTCTTTAAACGAATCACATACATTTTCTGTGTCTGGTCATCTCCTTTGATATCCAGCTGTTTGAGATACTTGATCATTCTTCGTACATTATCCATTTTCCCTACCAGAATAACAGAATTGGTCGCTTCATCTTTGAAAATATCCACTTTCTCACTCTCAATAGTTTGAGGGAAAAGCTTTTTGGACATGTTGGTCGCATTGGGAAAAACATCTTTCACCGATGAGTTTTTGAGTTTGACAACGACCGAACGTTTCATGCCCCTCTTCTCCACTGCATTGATGATCTTGGCGATGGAACGCAGTGTTCTTGGCGTTGCGGTGATTGCCAGAACATTGTTTTCTTTAAATGAGATCACTTTTGCATTTTTATGTAACAGAGGCTTGATCTTTGCTCTGATAACGGCGGCATTGGAGCTTTTAAGCGGGAACATAACCGTTTGCATCGTTTCTCCGTTTATCTTGCTGCTGACATTCAAACCTTCACCT
>JAMONL010000144.1 GCA_027065815.1 Sulfurovum sp. | reverse complement strand
ACAGACTTTGGATTATGACAAGAATGCAGTTCAGTTTTAAAATAATATGTCAATAGATGCAGGGTCGGTTCACCGACCACAAGATTAAGGTCGGTGAACCGACCCTACGTGAAGGAATATGATGAAAGCATCAAACATTACAAAAGTGGTAAACAGCCTTATAGATAGAAAATTACCTGTATTCATCTGGGGAGCACCGGGGATCGGAAAATCTTCTATCGTTAAAAAGATCGCTAAAGATAAAAAACTTGAGTTCATTGATTTGCGTCTTTCCTTGTTGGATCCTACAGATCTTAAAGGAATTCCGTTCTTCAATGCAGAGACCAAAGAGGGTGTATGGGCAAAGCCCAGTTTTCTGCCTTCTTTAGAGGGGTCTAAAGGTATTTTGTTCCTAGATGAGATCAATACAGCACCTCCGGCAGTCCAGGCATCTGCCTATCAACTGATACTTGACAGAAGGGTAGGGGAGTATGAACTGCCTGAAGGATGGAGCATTGTGGCTGCGGGAAACCGTGAAAATGACCGTGGAGTCGTCTATAAGATGCCGCCTCCGCTTGCAAACCGTTTTGTACACTTTGAAATGGAAGTTGATTTCAACGACTGGAAGACCTGGGCATACGCTGCGAAGATAGAGAGTACTATCATTGCTTATTTAGCCTATGACAAATCAATGCTTTTTACCTTTGATGCCACATCCAATGAGAAATCCTTTGCAACACCAAGGTCATGGGAATATGTTGACAGTATTATAAAATCCGGCATCGAAGCAGAACTGATCTTAGACAGTATCAGTGGTGCTGTCGGGCGTGAAGCGGCTATCGGGTATTTGAGTTTCAAGAAGGTCATGAAAGATCTTCCTGATCTGAATAGGATACTTAACGGTTCTTTACGGGAGTTGGAAGAAGAAGACTCTAAAGTGATGATAGCACTTGCCATCGGTCTGGTCAATGCCTTGATCGAGAATCCAGGTGAAGAGGCCATAGATAACGTTTTAAACTTTTCACTGCTGCTTCCCGGAGAGTTCTCCATTATGCTGGTCAAAGATATGCAGCAGAACAGTATTGATGTTGAAGGTTCAGAAGCGTGGGGAGAGTGGGTAAGAAAGTTTGCTTACCTTTTAGCCTAACACAAAGAACAGAGTAGAGGGGAGTGCCCGGAAAGGGGACTTCCTTTTTTAGGTACACTTCAGCCCTAAGATAAAACCATATTTTCCTCACTAAAAAAACAATTCTACCACAGCGGAAACAGGACATAGTTCAAACTTCAAACAGTCCCAGTTTACTCACATATATCTTACTATTTACGCATTACTACATTTATGTTTTAGTTGTAGTAACTTTATTTAACGGTATACAGAGAAGAGGATATTGAGTTATTTTGTAGCATAAAATAGTCCCATGTAAAGGGGATGAGAGCCATTTGTAGTAATTTTTTATAAATTACTACAAAGTACTTGACATTTGTAGTAACATTATGTATAATGCATTTAGAAGTTTGAGATATTTCATATTTTGAATATTTTTCAAACAGTTATGTTTAATAAAAATAGAGGGTAAAATGCCGATCAGAACAATTAACGATAAGCGATATAAAGGTGTGAGTGAGCTGTATCGCAAATCAGATGGGCAGGTTACCGGTTATTATGTTACCTATAGAGATATTGACGGTAAACCGATTAAACGTAGAGTTGATGCTTCCGGCAGAGATGAAGCCTTACTCAAACTGGTAGAGATCAAACAGGATATTGAATCAAAAAAAGAGGGGAACAGCATGAGTGTTACACTTCCGAAAGCAGTAAAAAAAGTCTTGGTGAAAGAGGTTGGATCAGATAAGGTTTCTACTGTTCCCACAAAAAAAACAATGCAGGAGTACCAGCAGATCATTTCTGAGTACAACGGTGTTGCAGTCGTTTCTTTCATCGATATCGTTGCTTTTGACGATATTAATATCCTTTACGGGTATGAAACAGGTATGCGTATTGTAGATGTCATGCAGACGATCATTGATGATACATTACAAGAGATGCGGGTAAACGGTTTGTTTCAAAAGTATGGTGTTGAGACATTCTCTTATGATCTTTATCATGTCTATGCAGACAAACTGTGTTTATTTATAAGAAACGACCTGAACCATCGTCTATTGGATCTCATCGTTAAAACGTTATTAACAAAGATATCAAATTATCACTTTAATATCTCAGATGGTAATCATATCCATATCAATGCTACATTCGGTACAACCAAAGCAGAGAGTTCAGAGAGTCTTATTTATGCAGAGAAAGCACTTAAGGAAGCAAAAAAATTCCAAAACAGCTATATCTACTATGACAGTTATTCTATGAATAAGAATGATCCTGCGGCGAATAAAGTTTATGAAACATTGATCGACAATATCAAAGGATCGAAAGTAACTCCTTATTTTCAGGGGATCTTTTCTACAGAAGAGTCTACAGTTCCTTACAAATTTGAAAGTCTTATGAGACTGATGGACAGTGACGGACGTGTACTTTCTCCAGTGATCTTCATGGAAAAATCAAAAGAGTACCGTCTCTATACACAGTTGATGATGCAGATGATCGACAAGGTCTTTGACGTCATGGTAGGCAATGATGTTGCTGTGACACTGAATCTCTCTTATATCGATATTAACAATGCAGAACTTTGTGACAAACTGATGTCAAAAGTGAAGCAAACGAAGGTCGGTAAGCGTTTGACCATTGAAATCGTTGAAAGTGAGCAGATCCAGGATCTTGAAATGGTCAACGAATTTATTTTTGCACTTAAAAAATCCGGTGTCATGATCGCTATTGATGATTTTGGCAGCGGTTTTTGCAATTTTGACAACATAATAAAACTGGATGTCGATTATGTTAAATTAGACGGTTCACTGGTTTCAAAGATACATGATAAGAAATATAGAATGATCTTGGAGAATATGGTGAAGATCTGTAATGATCTTGGTATCAAAACGATCGCTGAATATATCAGTGACGAGAGTATCATGGAATTGGCAATAAGTATAGGTGTTGATTATTTGCAGGGATTCCATTTGCATCAACCGGAACAGTGGGATCGTGTGTGTGAATCATTTAACTTGAAAGGAGGTACAAATGCATAATAATATAGATAAACTCATTGACATTGCGGAGTTAAATACTGTAAAGTCCGATATTTCTTTATTGAGGGAATTACTTTTTTCAGATGATATTACCGAAACAAAAAACAGATTATGGATATTTAAACATAAACTCAGTAATCAGGAAATATTTAATGATTTTGGATTTTTGGTCAGTATAAGAATTTCAGAATATAGTGCTATTTTGAAAGAATATGATTCAAATGTTGGAAATAAACTGCTGAAACTGGTCAGTGATTTTATGATCGATTATATGAAAGAACATCAGCAGGATCATGAGATCGTACGTTATACAGAAGACAATTTTTTGATTTTCATGTATGGCATGAATGAAGATGAAGTAGAAGAACAGATAGCCAACATGCAAAAAGAGATGTCAAACTATACATTCAAGCACCGGAACAAGGTGTTCCAGCTGACATTCTACTCTGCTGTGATGCAATATATCAAAAATGAATCGTTCTCATCCGTGCTTGATCAGCTGGATGAAAAGCTTTTTCATCAATAAGAAGTATGGTTTAGATCAAACCGAGTAACGCGATAAAGAGGACAGGAGGTGTAATGACCAGTCCTACTTTCATATATTCTCCCCATCCGATCTTCACCCCTTTCTGTGCCAGTACATGCAGCCAGAGCAGGGTGGCCAATGAACCTATTGGTGTCATTTTCGGTCCCAGGTTCGCACCGAGAATATTGGCATAGACAAGTGCCTCATTCCCGGCATATCCTACTTTATCGATGGCAATATCCATGATCATAATGGTTGGCATATTGTTCATGACTGCGGAGATCACGCCAGAGAGGAACCCTGTACCTATGATGGCAATGGCTTCTCCCTGATGGCTGAGGCTCTCGATCCATGATGCAATGACATCTGTCAATCCGGCATTCTTAAGCCCATAAACGACCACATACAGTCCGATACTGAACCAAACAATTTGCCATGGTGCTGCTTTGATCGTCATGATCGGTTTTACAGCTTTATAGTGGTTGGCGATGGCAAGGAAGACCAAGGCTCCACCCAGAGCGAATACGGAGATAGGCAGATGGTAATGATCCCCAATGAAATAGCCGACCATTAAAAGTGCCAAAAAGAACCATGAAATTTTGAACATGGTTTGGTTTTTGATGACAGATGATGGTTCAGGAAGTTCCGAGACATCCACAGTTAAAGGAATATCTTTACGGAAGTAGATCCATAAAATAGCAATGGAAGCGAAAATACTCAATAAGTTTGGCAGGAACATATGTTTGGCATACTCAACAAACCCGATGTTGAAATAGCCTGCGGTAACAATATTGGTCAGGTTGGAAATGACGAGGGGGTTAGAAGCAGAGTCGCCTATGAATCCTCCTGCCATTAAAAAGGCAAAGATCGCCAGAGGTTTCATTTTGAGGTACTTCATCTTAGCCAACAGGATCGGTGTGAGGATGAGTGCTGTACCGTCATTGGCAAAAAAAGCTGCCACCAACGCACCGAGTATCAAAATGTAAACGAACATTTTGATACCTGAACCTCCGGAGAGTTTAGCCATTTTTATGGCTGCCCATTCAAAAAATCCGATCTCATCGAGTACCATAGAGAGGATAATGATCCCAATGAAAGCCAGTGTTGCATCCCAGACGATGTCTATTACGGTGATGACATCCTGAAAACTTACCACACCGATGATCAGTGCAATGACAGCACCTGTGACCGCAGTGGTACCTATCTGAAGACCTTTGGGCTGCCAGATGACAAAAAGCAGGGTGACAAGAAAAAGAGCGGAGGCTAAGAACATTAGTTGATCACCTTGGATCTTGCTAACGCAGCTTCTATCTCTTCTTTACTGACTTCTCCGGAAAGATCAAGATGAACTTCTCCGTCTTCTCCTGAAACTTGCATGTTGTTGATCTTCTTTTTGGTCTCATCTGTCATACATTCGCAGGAACCTGTTTTACAGTTTTCTACCATCGTGATGATATTCTTTTTTTCTACCGCACCGGTAAAAGCAATTTTTACACCGTCTGTTGTTTTAAATACATTTTTATTCATTTGAGTTCCTTTGCAATAATAGGTAATAGTTTTTCTCTGATCTTTTCAAGTGTGTCTTGAAATGCTTCATACGCTTTTCCATCCGGATCTTCAAATGAAATATGCAGGGTCTTGACCGCTTTAGGGAAGACAGGGCAGGTTTCTTTGGCATTGTCACACACGGTGACCACAAGGTCATAGTCATTCTCTATGACGGTATCAAGCGTCTTGGAATGGTATTTTTCATCCCAGATACCGGCTTCTTCCAATACTTTCTTAGCATTGGGGTTGACCTTGCCTGATGCTTTCACACCCGAAGAGTCTGCAGAGATACCGTTAAGTTCAGCATTGATGAGTGCTTCGGCAATGATACTTCTGCAAGAGTTTCCTGTACAGAGTATGAGTACTTTTTTACGATTCGGCATTTAGTGCCTCACTGTACTTAACTTTAGTTCTTGTATCCATAGTTTATTCCTGAGTTTTATTTGAGGAAGTATAGCAGAAGAATTTTAATATATCAATATATCTTGATATGGAAATGAGAGGAGCACTGTTAATAATACATAGTTACTGCACAGAGTCGCAGTATACTGTAAAAAAAGGAGGTATACTCCCATGGCAATTACATTAAATCATACGATCATTAATGCCAAAGACAATGTACTCTCAGCACAATTTTATGAACGGATCTTTGGTTTTACCTTTGTACAGGAGTGGGGACACTTTGCGGTGCTGAAAGTGAATGAAACCCTGACCTTTGATTTCTTGACTAAAGAGAGATTCTCGAGACAACATTATGCCTTTAAAGTCTCCGAGAAAGAATTTGATGAGATATTTGAACGGATCAAAAAGGAACATATCGCTTATGGTAGTGATCCTTATGACAGGGAAAATATGAAGATAAATCATCACAATGGTGGAAGAGGTGTCTATTTTCCTGATCTGGATGGACATATTTTGGAGATCATTACTAAAGATTATGTTTTAGACTGAGAAATACAATTTTCTGAAAGGATATTTCATGTTTTTTGTAAAGAAGGAAGAAATAGATCAAAGCTGTACCGTGGGTTCCGTCACAGAAGCACATAACTGCTGTACGGCACAACCCAAAGGTAAAGCAGAATGTCCGGAATGCCATAGTCTTGCAAAAGGTGTGTTGGGAAAAACCCTGGCACACCTTTTAACAGAGAAGACGAAGTCCCGGTTTGCATGTCTGGACGGTTTTCATTATTGTAAAACGCCTGTATGTAAGACAGTCTATTTTAGAGACAACGCTGTTTTGACACAGGATGACCTCACTGTTACGGTGGGAGTGAAAGAAGGTGCAGTACCGGCAACAGTATGTTATTGTTTTGACTGGACAAAAGAGAAGATCAAAGGAGAATTGGAAAAAAACGGATCCACAACAGCGCTTGAAGATATAAAAAGAAAAATGGAAAATCCCGGATGTGCCTGCGAGATCCTTAACCCCAGCGGCGGATGCTGTCTGGGAGATGTAGCTAAAGTGATCAAAGTGCTGAGTCCGTATATATCACAGAAGCAAAGGAATTTAATGAAATTTAAAATACGCTCTGCTTTAACAATGCTGATATTTATTTGTATTGCATTCTTGGGAATTCCATCAGCATTATCTGCGCAGATGAAAAATACAGTCAAGTCACAGCAACTACCAACTGAAAATGAAATGATAGTAGCTTATTATGGACGTCCCGGTGTCTCTACAATGGGTGTACTTGGTAGATACAGTATTGAATCGATCATCCCGATCATTCAATCAAAAGCCAATGAATATAAAAAAGCAAGTGGCAATCCAAATGTTGTGCCCGGATTTGATATTGTATATGATATGGCTACCATACATCCCGGGAAAAATAAAAAATATATAAGTACCCTTTCCAGTCAAAAATTAATACCCTATATCCATGCAGCGAACAAACATGGTTTTGCACTTTTTCTTGATCTTCAACTGGGGAAGAAGACGCCTGTACAATCTGTCAGGTCGGTACTTAAGTATTTGAAATACAAGAGCGTACATATAGCGATCGATCCTGAGTTCAGTGTTCATGGAATAGATGTTCGGCCAGGTAAGGTCATTGGCCATATTACAGCTAATCAGCTAAATAGGGCACAGGAAGCAATGAGTCATTATATAAAAAAACATGGCATTAAAGGGAAAAAGATCCTCATTGTACATATGTTCAGACACACAATGCTTACATATAAAAAAGATATTAAAACGTTTGATAATATCAATCTTGTGTTTAATCTGGATGGATTTGGATCAGCAGGACTAAAAGTATCCATCTATAACAGCATATATACAAAAAGTATATCAAACAAAGTCGCAAGTGGATTTAAACTCTTTTTCAAACAAGACAAACCTTATTTGATGACTCCCCGGCAAGTTCTTGGCTTGGAATCTGTTAACGGTGAACGGATCAGGGAAGCACCTAAATACATTAATTATCAATAAGTTGGATATAGGATATCTAGCGCGTACATCCATTTTTTAAAACTGGGATATCCATTTCCAGATAAGAGATCTCTTTGAGGACATTTTGTCTAAAGGCATCCAACGGGGAGCGGATAGCATAGTAGGCCCAGCGACCTTTTCTTTCTACTTTGAGGAAACCTGCCTCTTTGAGTATCTTGAGGTGGCGCGAAATACGCGACTGTATCATGCCAAAAGAATTTTCGATGTCACAAACACAGACGGCACCATTTTCATTGATAAAACGCAGTATGGTAAGACGTGTTTCATCATTCAGTGCGCCGATAGTTTGTAAAAAAGTTTTCATGATCCCTCTCTGTTATCGTATATCAGCTTTGTTTCTGAACTTGACATGATTTTTCTCTATATCAACATGGAAAAGAAAATTTCCCCACTCCAAAGTATTGTTCATGTCAGGCATGAGAGTCAGATTCTCCATAAATGCCTTTTCATCTTTCTCTCTGTAGTAGAATGAGCCAAAAAGTTCATTTGTATCCAAGTCATGGGTTTCGGCTATCTCGTATGCAGATTCAGGCAAGATGGACGGTATCCAGCCTCTTTCTATAGCCTGTTCCTCTTGTGCGGCTGCTTTAGAATCATATTTGTTGATCTGCACATCACCAAAATAGTGTGTCAGTATGAAATAGACTGCAACAAAGAAGAGCAGCATAGCAAGTAATATTTTTTTCATTGTTTTTTCTCCATATTATTTATTTTTATGTAACAGTAGAAATAATCCAAGGGAAGCAGCAGAGACCAGAATGATGGATGCTCCTGAAGTCAGATTATAGGTGTAAGAGAACCAGAGTCCTGTAAGGGTAAAGAGGGTGGCGATCAACCCCGATATAAACATCATACTCAGTAAAGATGTAGAGAGCTTTTCAGCAATATAGACAGGAATGGTCAGCATGGCAATGACCAGGATCAGTCCTACCACTTTAATAGCGACAACGACCGTCAGTGCAGAGAGTATGAGGATCAGTGTATAGAAAAATCTGACATTCACTCCTCTCAGTTTGGCATACTCACTGTCGTAGGAGACGGCAAGTATATCTCTGTACCAGAAGGTAATGACAAAAACGATAATGGCGAGCAGGATAGCCATAAAATAGATATCTTCTGTGCCTACAGCCAAAATAGATCCGAAAAGGTAAGACATGAGGTCAACATTGTATCCGGGTGTCAGGTCTATGAATATGACACCAATAGCCATACCTACTGCCCAGATGAGTCCAATGAAAGTATCCATTCTGTGTCTTTTGTGCATGGTCAAAAAGGCTATGAGCATGGCAGCACCCACTGCAAAGAGTGATGCACCCATAAAAATAGGGAATCCAAAGTATACGGCCATACCAATGCCTCCGTAAGAAGCATGTGCCATGCCGCCTGCAAGGAAAACCATACGGTTGACCACAATGAGCGATCCTATGACCCCTGCAGCAAAGCTGACAAGTATTCCTGCGATCAATGCATGCTGGATAAATCCAAAGGAGAGTGCTTCGATCATTTTTTCTCCCTCCACGTTGCTGTATTTTCTTCATGTTCACAGCTTCCACAACTGTCAGAACCTAACATTTGAAGCAGTTCTATTTCACAGAAATGCTCTTCGTCTCCATGGGTATGGAAAGTAGATCTTTTATCTGAAATATCATGGTAGGAAAGTCTTTTGTTAATGTGTGCCGCTTTATTCGCGTACTCTAAAATGACAGAGATATCATGACTTACTACAATGATCGTAATGTTTTTGTTGAGCATTTTCAAAAGCTCATAAACCTCTTTTTGGCCTTTGATATCTATGCTTGACGTGGGTTCATCAAGTATGAGTATTTTCGGATGGGCACAGAGTGCTCTGGCTATCATGACCCTTTGTCTCTGACCACCGGAGAGTGAACCGATCTTGTTTTGGGCAAAATCCTGCATCCCGACTTGGGCGAGGGCACCCATGGCACAGGCTATCTCCTCTTTACCATAGCCGAAGAGGGGTGTTTTCTCTCCTACATGCCCCATCAGCACTACTTCAATGACCTTAATGGGGAAATCGGTATTGACATTGGTGTTCTGTGGAACATAACCGATGAGTGAAAGGTTCTTGCTGGGTGCTTCGCCAAAGATAGTGATCCGTCCCTGTTTGGGCTTTAGCAGACCCAGGATGAGTTTCAGAAGTGTTGATTTTCCTCCGCCGTTTGGACCGATGATCGCCAGGAAATCAAGTGTCTGCACATGGAGATTTATATTTTCTAATATTATATCTCTGTCATAGGCAAAAGAAAGATTTTCAATATCAATAACAGTGGGACTATTTTCCGGCGATGGCATCGGCGATCTTTATGAGGTTTTCTGACCAGTTTGCTGCAAGCGGAGAAACTTTAATGACTTTTATATCTAATTCTGAAGCCATGACTTTGGCCATACTGTCAGAAAATTCCGGTTGTGTGAAGATGGCTTTGATCTTTTCTTTTTTAGCTTCCTTAATGAGTTCGATCAACTCTCTGGGCTTAGGGCTTTTACCCTCCACTTCTACAGCAACCTGTTCTAAACCGTAAGCATGTGCAAAGTAACCCCAGGAAGGGTGAAAGACCATGAACCTCGTACCTTTTGGTATGTGCGAAAGAATGGATCTTATCTGCTTATCTGTCTGGTTTATATGCTCAATGAACTTTTCATAATTTACTTTGTAGTATGTGCCATTCTCAGGATCAACTTCTAAAAGTATTTCATAA
>JAMONL010000143.1 GCA_027065815.1 Sulfurovum sp. | reverse complement strand
CAGATAGAAGCAGGCAGTGACTTCTTTCTGATGCCATCACTGTTCGAGCCTTGCGGACTCAACCAGATCTACAGTCTGCGTTACGGAACACTGCCTATTGTCCGTGCAACTGGCGGTCTTGATGATACGATCGAAAATTACCATAATGACGGTAAGGGCGGTACAGGTTTCAAATTTTACGATGCCACGCCGGAAGCCCTGAGCGGAACGGTACGATGGGCTGTTGAAACCTGGTATCAGGATAAAGCAGCGATTGAACAGCTTCGGCGCAATGCCATGCAACAGCGTTTTGACTGGAGCGAAGCGGCAAAAGGTTATGAAGATCTTTACCGTCTTATCATCGCCGGCCGGTTAAGCAGCAGCCACCAATAGGAGTTTAAAATGATACATGCGATCCATTACGATATATCCCATTTGAGTGAACTTGATATTTATCTTTTCAAACAGGGTACCCATACTAAATTGTATGAAAAACTTGGTTCACATCAAATGCAATACAAGAAGAAAAATGGTGTATATTTTGCCGTTTGGGCACCCAATGCGGATTTTGTTTCTGTACGCGGTGATTTCAATGACTATGATACAAAGACCCATCCGCTGAAATTGCGTGAGGATGATTCCGGGATCTGGGAAGGTTTTATTGAAGATGTGGCAGAGGGATTGACATATAAATACCATATTGTTTCAAAATTTCACAATATCGTACATGACAAAAGTGATCCTTTTGCGTTTTACAGTGAAAAACCTTCAAAATCGGCTTCCCGTGTCTGGGATCTGGAAGGGTATGCATGGAAAGATCAGAAATGGATGAAAGAACGTTATCAGTTCAATGCCCATGATGCGCCGGTATCTGTTTATGAAATGCATTTGGGTTCATGGAAGCGGAAAGTCGAAGAGGGGAACCGCTACCTTACTTATCGTGAAGTCGCAGTTGAACTGTTGGCGTATCTCAAGCAGATGAACTATACCCATGTGGAGTTCATGCCCTTGACCGAATACCCCTATTACGGTTCCTGGGGGTATCAGGTCGTAGGATACTTTTCCGCGACCGCACGTTTCGGTGAACCGGAAGATCTGATGTACCTGATCGATGTATTGCATCAGAATGGATTTGGTGTGATCATGGATTGGGTACCTTCACACTTTGCCGTTGACATGCATGGTCTTATCAATTTTGACGGGACAGCATTGTATGAGCATGATGATCCGAGACAGGGATTCCACCCTGAATGGGGAAGCATTATCTTTAATTACGGCCGTAATGAGGTGAAATCTTTCCTTGTTTCTTCCGCGATGTTCTGGCTGGATAAATACCATATGGACGGTATACGCGTAGATGCGGTTGCTTCCATGCTGCATTTGGATTATGCACGGAAAGAGGGTGAGTGGATACCAAATGAGCACGGTGGCAACGAAAACCTGGAAGCAGTCGATTTTCTGCGTCAACTGAATGAAAGTACTTACAATGAATTTCCGGATATTATGATGATCGCAGAGGAATCCACTGCATGGCCAATGGTGACACGACCGACAAGTATCGGTGGACTCGGCTTTGGATTTAAATGGAATATGGGCTGGATGCATGACACACTCAAATATATGAGTTATGATCCTGTCTATCGTCAGCATCACCACAATCAGCTTACTTTTAGTCTCTGGTATGCGTTTGATGAACATTTTATGCTACCGTTGAGTCATGACGAGGTTGTCCATATGAAAGGGTCGCTCATCAATAAAATGCCGGGAGACGACAATCAGAAATTTGCGAACCTGCGTGCCATGTATGCATATATGATGGCACATCCCGGTAAAAAACTCCTTTTTATGGGAGGAGATATCGCACAATATGCAGAATGGGATTATAAAAAAAGTCTCGACTGGCATTTGCTGGAAAATCCACGGCATGCAAAACTGCAAAAGATGCTGAGTGATCTGAATATTATTTACCGAAAAGAGCGTGCCCTGTATCAGTATGAGGAAAAACAGATCGGTTTTGAGTGGATCGATGATCATGATTATCAACATAACTGTATCAGTTTTATACGTAAAAGTGACAATCCTGATGAAAACGTCTATGTCCTTTGTAATTTTGCTGACACAACTCGGGAAGATTATAAGGTAGGTGTCCCCTATGAGGGAGAATATGTGGAAATATTCAATTCCCAATCCGGCTATTATGAGGGGTGGAATATTGGTAATACCGGACCGCTAAAAGCTGCAGAAGAACCTATGCATGGCCGAAGATATTCGATTAGTTTAACATTGCCGCCACTGGGAGTGCTCTATTTGAAGCGTATTTCTTCTGAATAAAAAATGCAGAGATAAACGCTTGGAGCTAATCATTTTATGAGTATAATAAAAAATAAAAATATTGGGTGAGAGGAAAGATAAAGCAATGATAAAAGACGAAACAAATAATCTGTTCCATTACGAGATCGACGATATGTATACAGAGAGAGTGGCTTATTTTTCTATGGAATTTGCCATAGACCAGTCTCTTAAAATTTATTCAGGCGGTTTAGGTTTTTTATCCGGGTCACATATGCGCAGTGCCTTTGATCTGAAACAGCCTGTGATCGGGATAGGCCTGCTTTGGAGTTTTGGCTATTATGACCAGGTGCGTAATGAAGACAGATCTTTAGGTGCATTATATTCACGAAAATTTTATTATTTTCTTGAAGATCCCGGTATTACCGTTTCTGTAAATATCAATGGAAGACAGGTTTATGTAAAAGTGCTGATACTGCCTGGTAAGGTATTCGGTACAGCACCGGTACTTTTGCTTACAACAGATATTCCTGAAAATGATTTTCTCTCACGTACGATCACGCACAAGCTTTATGACGGGAATGAAGAGACCAGGGTTGCACAGGAGATCGTGCTGGGTATCGGGGGTGTTAGGGCACTTGAAGCATTGGACCAAAAGATAGACATTTATCATATGAATGAGGGGCATGCACTCCCCATGGTCTTTGAACTTTTTAGTAAGTATGAAAATATTGATGAACTGCGTGAACATGTGGTTTTTACAACACATACGCCTGAAGCAGCAGGTAATGAAGAACATAATGTCCATTTTCTGGCACAGATGGGCTTTTTCAGCGGGCATTCACTGAAATATGTTCAGGATAAGATCGATTATCATGATGATAACTTTAGCCTTACAGCAGGGGCATTGAAAACATCCAAACTGTCGAATGCTGTTTCCCAGATCCATAAAGGTGTTGCCAATCAAATGTGGGATACTATCACAGGGCGATGTGATATCATCGGGATCACCAATGCACAGAACCATCGTTACTGGGCAGACAAGCCGCTTGTCCGTGCCATGGTTGAGCATGAAGATTATGAAGTCATTGCACGAAAAAAACACCTTAAAAAGCTTCTTTTTGAAGAAGTAGCGGATCAGACAGGTAAAAAATTCTCGCCAGAGGTGCTTACCATTGTCTGGGCACGGCGTTTTGCGGAATATAAACGTCCCGGACTGCTGAAGTATGATCTGGAACGTTTTGATAAATTTTTGAAGAATACTACCTATCCTGTACAGGTCATTTGGGCAGGAAAGCCTTATCCTGGAGATGCAGGAGCGATGAATATGTTCAATCAACTCATTGAGCTGAGCCATAAGTATAAAAATATGGCAGTATTGATAGGGTATGAATTAAAACTTTCCAAAAAACTCAAGCAGGGAAGTGATATCTGGCTGAATACACCGCGTATCACGCGTGAAGCAAGTGGAACAAGCGGGATGACAGCAAGTATGAACGGTTCTCTTCATTTTTCCGTCAATGATGGTTGGCATCCTGAATTTGTAAAAGAAGGTGTGAATGCTTTTTCAATTGAGACTGCAGATCCTTCCATGTCTCTTCCTGAACAGGATCTTCATGATTATCTGGCAATGATGGATAAACTGGAAAATGTCATTCTTCCAATGTATTATGATGATGTGAACAAATGGGTAGAGATCATGCAGTTCGCTATGAATGAATCCATGAGACAATTTGATTCCAGCCGTATGGTACACCAGTATTATAAATTTATGTATAAGTACAAAAAATAGTTTTCCATACAGGGGCGAGAGATGATCTTGGCAGCTGATATTGGTGGTACAAAAACCAATCTTGCACTTTTTGAAACAACAGATCATGTTTTTAAAATTGTGGCACAGCATCATTTCCTCAATCATGAATTTTCAAGTTTGAGCGATATATTCTCTGTGTTTAAAGAGAAATATGCCATACAAAAGGTAGAAGCTGCCTCTTTTGGTGTTGCCGGGCCTGTGATAGACGGACAGTGCCATATTACCAATCTGTCATGGCATATCAGCAGGGAAACACTGAAGGATTACTGGAATATCGATCAGGTTTATCTACTGAATGATCTTGAAGCAACCGCCTATGGTATGCTCTATTTGGAAGAGGATCAATTTGAAGATCTCAATCCTAAAGGACAGGTGATTGACGGTAATCGTGCCGTGATCGCCGCAGGTACAGGATTGGGAGAGGCTATGTTGTTTTATGACGGAGAAAGCTATCATCCCGTTGCTTCAGAAGGTGGGCACAGTGATTTTGCACCTTTGACAGAACAGCAGGATGACCTTTTAAAATGGTTGCGTCACCGTTATCCTGGACATGTGAGCTATGAACGTATTTTATCCGGATCCGGTATTACTCTGCTGTATGAATTTTTACGGGAACACAGTGGTGGGGTATTGGGAGATCCGTTATCGCAGATAGCGGAAGGCAAAGACCGAAGTGCCGTTATTACCCATCGTGCCTTGAAAGAACAGGATCCCCTTTGTATGGAAGTGCTCTGCCTTTTTGCTGAGATCTACGGAGCGGAAGCAGGAAACCTTGCTTTAAAGACCCTGTCTCTGGGTGGCGTCTATATCGGCGGGGGTATTGCGCCTAAAATACTTTGTGACATGACAAAAGAACATTTTATGAACGGATTTATGTCTAAAGGCCGTTTTAGAGAAATGTTGCAGGGGATGCAGGTAAAAATATCTTTAAGTCCGGAAACGGCACTGCTTGGCGCAGCGCATTATGCACTGGACAGACTTTGATCTGAGCCTCTTCCGCTCATTGTTTTTCAACCCTTTCTTTATCATCCTTCCTCTCATATTCACACTGAAATACCGTATGGTCAATATCATACTTCTCATGCAACTCTTCTTCCAAAATTTCCAATATGGCATTACTCTCCTTGAGGCTAAGATTTTCTGTAAAATCAAGGTGGGCTTCTAAGTGGATTCTGTTGTCGTCAAGGTTCCACAGGTGGATGTGATGGGCGTTTTGTATCTGTTTGTGTGCGATGATGGTTTGGACTATCTCTTCTAGATCAAGGCTTTTGGGGGCGAACTGCATGAGTATGGCAGTAGAGTCTTTCACCAATCCATATGAAGCATACATCAGATAGACCGCAATGAGGATGGAGATGACAGGATCAACCCAGTAGATCTGCCAGAACAGCATAAGCAGGCCGCCGATGACGACGGCAACGGAAGTCAGGACATCACCCAGAAGGTGTAGATAAGCGGCTTTAATATTCATGCTTTCCTGGGCATCGTTGCGCAAGAGAAAGATGCTTCCCCCGTTGACGAGGATACCCAGGAGACCAAGCCAGATGACCAGTGAGGTATCGACAGGTTCAGGGGAGGAGAGTCTTGAGAAGGCTTCAAAGATGATGTAGAGACCGATGGCGATAAGTGTTGAAGCGTTGAAAAAGGTGGCAATGATCTCTGCGCGTCGGTAGCCGAAGGTCTGTCTTTCTGTTCTTTCTCTTTGTGCCAAACGGTTGGCAGTATAAGAGATAATGAGCGAAAGGACATCTGAGAAGTTGTGCAGGGCATCACTCAGCAGTGCCAGTGAGCCGGAGAGTATACCTCCTATGAGCTGTGCAATGGTGATTGCAATATTGAGTATAATGGCAAGAAAAAGGTTCTTGCCTTTGAGTTCAGAGCCGTGCTGATGGTCTGACATTTACTTCTTTTCTAATAAACGTGACTGGTACTCTTGCGGATGTTTACACACGGGACAGACTTTTGGTGCTTTCTTGCCTCTGTGTACATGTCCACAGACTTCACAGATCCACTCTTCATCTTCATCGTCACTTTCAAACTCTTTGCCTGAAGAGAGTCTTTCCAGGAGTTCTCTGTACATCTTTTCATGTTCTATCTCCACTTTTCCAATGGCAGTAAAGAGACGGACTGCTTCACTGTCTCCTTCTTCTTTGGCAATGGCAGCAAAATCAGGATACATCGTCACATTTTCATAATGCTCACCATTGATGGCATCTTGCAGATTTGCAAGTGTGTCACCGAGTTCTTCACCACTCTTCATTTTGTTGTGTAGTTTGAGTTCCATCTTAGCATGCTGTATTTCGTTGTGTGCTGCCCTTCTAAAGTGTGCACCAATGTCTCTGTAGCCTTCTTTCTCAGCCACTTTGGCATAGAATTCATAGCGGTTTCTTGCCATGGACTCTCCGGCAAATGCTTTGAGTAGATTGACCATGGTAAGGTCTTCTGTGATGCAGGACATCTCTTCTCCGCAACAGACCAGTGTACCGCCTCCGACATGACTGACTTCCACTTCATTTCCACATTTATTGCATTTATATGTTTCGTACTTTCTCATAATAATTCCTTAGGTTTGATAAAAGGTTTTCTGAAATTTCAGAAAACAAAGCGATTTACTATAGTTTATCAAATTTTATTTAACAGATGACAAATTACAGGGGCAGATCATGATTTATCGACCTTCAAATTCATAAACAGTTGATATTGTCTGACTATGATGATACAATAAAACAAAGGGTTTCGTAATGACAGCAAGCATTTTACTTTTGGAAGATGATCTACAACTCAGTGATACCGTCAAACAGTTCCTGGAACTTAAAGGGTATGAAGTACATTGTGCCTATGACGGATTGCAGGCACAGGATATTGCTTATGAAAAGAATGTAGATCTTATGCTGTTGGATGTGAAAGTACCCCATTTGAACGGATTTGATTTTTTGAAGTCTTTACGTGAAGAGGGTAAAGAAATTCCTGCAGTTTTCATCACTTCGTTGAATTCTGTGGAAGATGTGGAAAAAGGGTTTGAGTCGGGGTGTGATGACTACATCCGTAAACCTTTTGCCCTCAAAGAATTGCTGGTCAGAGTAGAATCTCTGCTCAAACGTACCTTTGGAACCCATGTTGAAAAAATTGAACTGGCAAAAGGACTGCTTTTCGATACCAAAGAATTGCTTCTTATGCAGGACAATAAAAGAATTCCCCTAAAAACCAAAGAGTTGAAACTGCTTTCACTCTTTTTACAACATCAAAATGAACTGGTAAGCTATGAAAAGATCAATGAGACCCTTTGGGAATATACCGAAGAGCCAAGTTCAGGATCTCTGCGTACCTATATTAAAACACTCCGTGCAGTGATAGGAAAAGATGCCATAGAAACAGTCAAGAATGTAGGATACCGCTTTGTTAAGGAGTGAAAAACGCAGTTTGGCTCGGTTTTTACTGATCTATCTGATGTCCACCTTTATCCTCTTTTCTGTGGCATCATGGCTTTTTTATATTTCTGGAAAACATCATATCCTGGATCAACAGGCGGAATCACTCAAATATGAAGCTGAACATTTACAGGCAAAATTACGTGCTTTGCACCATTCTGATGCAGCACAGTTGGTATACCCGCATGATGCATATATTCAGTCTGCTATTTATGATCTTGATAAAAAGTATATTTTTGGTACCTATAAAAAAGTACCGGAATTAGACAGCTTGCATGACAGTACAAAGCTTTATTATGTCGACCATGTCAATCCGTACTTTCTGGGTGCAGCTTATCTGTTGGTCTCAAAAGACAGGGATAATGCACCGATTAGAGAGCTACAAAATTCCATTATACTTTTTATGTTGGTTGCGGGGATAATTTTTTCTATATTAGGGTATTATCTGGGCAGGATTTTTGTAGCACCTATGCGAGATTCTCTCAAACAAATGAACCGCTTTATCCAGGATACGACCCATGAACTCAATACGCCTATCAGTACCATATTGACCAACATAGAGATGATAGAGACTTTTGGAAAACATGAAGAGAATAAAACGGAACTCAAACGAATAGAGATCGCATCCAAGACGCTTAGCCGTATTTATGATGATCTGACCTACCTGAACTTGAACCATCAGTACCACCGTGAGATCATTACACTGGATATGAGCAGACTGGTGGAAGAGAGAATGGTCTATTTCTCAGCCATGGCAGAAGCAAAACGTTTGAATATCTTATTGGAGATAGTACCGGATGTACTGCTTCAGATAGATAAAAATGATGCCATACGTCTCGTTGACAATCTGCTCTCCAATGCAATTAAGTATAATCAAATAAAAGGGACGTTGACAGTCAAGTTGACACATAATATCTTTTGTGTGAAAGACAGTGGTATCGGTATCAGGAAAAAAGATATGGAAATGATTCTTCAGCGTTTTCAGCGTGCGGCGAACAGTGAAGGAGGATTTGGTATAGGCCTTGATATCGTCAATCAGGTTGTTAATGCCTATGAAGCCAGATTGGAGATAGAATCAGAGTTTCAAAAAGGTACGGAGGTATGTGTTAGATGGAAAAACTAAATGTAGCAGGGATGGTTTTGATGTTGTTTGTCATGGCAGAGAAAGCACCGGCATCTACGGCGTTGTTTCAGCAGCAGTGTCTGAACTGTCATCAGGAACAGCAGATCCCCAATGCCTTGATATATAAACGTTACCTGATGAGGTACAGTACCCATAAGCGTATGGAAGAAGCAATGTTTGCCTATTTGAAAGACCCAAAGAAGGAATACTCCATCATGCCGACACCGTTTTTTTCGAAGTTTCCAATGAAAAAAAATCTTGGACTGGATGATGATACACTTCTGAGAAATATACGTGAATATCTTGATACTTTTGATATAAAAAAGAAATTGGTTTTGGAGAAAAGCAGCTGAAATATATTTATTTTTTATTTAGATATTTTTCATTCTCTGGGAGTGTTAGAAATTTCGTGTGTCCTGTCCCACCGTCCCAATGGATAACCCCACCAAAAAATGATCTGTCAATCCTATTTCAGACAATTACCCCGAAGGGTTAAGTGACCATCTTGTAAAGAGGAATGTTTTCCCTCTCGATTCACTTTAAATTCATATGACTTTGATAAGATGATAGCTATTTTAAGTAAGGGACACATATGAAAAAAATACTATACCTGTCTATTTTTATATTAATGAGTAGTTCTGCTTCTGCCCAATCATTAAATAGTTTGATTAACTATGCAATGAAAAACAGTACCGTGGTAAAGCAGAGTAAGGCACAGATGGAGCTGGCTAAGACGCAGCGTAAAGAGAGTCATGCATCGCAGTTTGGTAGCATAGATCTGGTGGGAAGTTATACACATTATAATCTGCCTAGAACCTTGGCACCTTTGACTCCAGGCAGTATATTGACTAATCCGGCCGCTGTACCTACCACAACCAATCTTTTTGGTACAGGCGTGACGTATACCGTGCCATTGTTTACCGGATTTGCACAGACAAGACAGGTGGAGATGGATGCCATTGCTTCACAACTTTCAAAAAGTAAACTCTCTTTGACCAAAGAACAGCTGGCTTATAATGTTGCTTCCCTTTATCTTTCTATTTTGGCACTGCAAGATATGTCAAAAGCACAGGAGAGCTATGTAGTTGCACTCAGGAAGTTAAAAAATATTATTCAAAAAGAGGTCTCTTTTGGAAAAAAAGCACAGATAGATCTACTCAAAGCAGAAAGTGACCTTTATGGAAATCTATCATACCTGGAAGTATTAAAAGGCAATATTGCCATTACTAAAGCCTCCTTGGCTTCATTGGTAGGGTTAAATCATGTGGGGCAGATAAAGTCGATAAAAGTCTCTGTAAAGAAACCGAATTACTCTATAAACAAACTGGTGAATGAAGCGTCACACTTGAGCAAGATGCATATTGCAGATTTGAACATCAAAAAAGCCAATAAAGGTATTCAGAAGAGTAAGTCAAGTTTATATCCTCAAGTCTCATTGGACTCTTATTATGGCTACAGCTATGGTGAAAATGATGGAAGCAATCCACTTCCGGGAGATTTCAACTCAGAAAAAAATTGGCAAGTGGGTGTCAATGCAAAATGGACAGTATTTGATTTTGGTAAAAATGATGCAGCGATCCAAAAAGCAAAGATCGCAAAAATGCAGGCAACTTTTGATAAACAACAAACGCTTTTGGATTTGAGAAAATCACTCACTGAAGCAGTAGAACATATGAAGCAGGAGTATTCGAATTATCAGGGAAATCTCAAGCAGTATGCTTTGACAACAAAATCGGAGAAGATTGAACGTGTGCGTTATCAAAG
>JAMONL010000142.1 GCA_027065815.1 Sulfurovum sp. | reverse complement strand
TTGGCAGGGGATACTGCAGCAGTATGTATCTACCCGTGTTTCATTCCTGTTGCCCGTAAAACCCTAAATGCACAGGGGACAGGACATATCAAAGTCGCTACGGTGACCAACTTCCCTCATGGGGGTAATGATGTTGCCATCGCTTTGGCTGAAACGAAAGCAGCGGTAGCCTACGGCGCAGATGAAGTGGATGTTGTGTTTCCTTATAAAGCACTCATAGAAGGCAATGAAACTGTAGGATACGAATTGGTAAAAGCCTGCAAAAAGGCTTGTGGTGATATTTTACTGAAAGTCATTATTGAATCCGGTGAACTTCAGACACCTGAACGTATACAAAAGGCATCTGAAATTGCTATAGATGCCGGAGCTGATTTTATTAAAACTTCTACGGGTAAAGTACTTGTCAATGCCACACTTGAAGCAGCGAAGATCATGTTGAATGTGATTAAAGAGAAAAATTCGAACATAGGTTTTAAAGCAGCAGGCGGTGTGAAAGATGCGCAGACAGCCAAAGCCTATTTGGATCTTGCCAGAGAGATATTAGGAGATGACTGGGTGAGTGCCGAGCATTTCCGTTTTGGTGCTTCGAGTCTATTGTCTAACCTTTTGGCAGAGCTTGATCTTGCCGAAACTAAAAATATGGAAGGGTATTAGATGAAACGTACCGTTATTTTATTGCTTGATTCTTTTGGTTTGGGTGGAGCTGAAGATGCAGATAAATTTGTAGGTGAAACAGCAGACGGTACAACATTTAATGATGCCGGTTCTAATACACTTGGACACATAGCTCAAGCGTGTTTTGAAGGTAGAGCAGAAGAGGGACGTTCCGGATCTTTGACTATTCCCAATTTGAACAGACTGGGTTTCGGGCGAGCCTGTAAAGAGAGTTCGGGTCTCTTTCCCAAAGGTTTGGATGAAAATATAGAACCTGTAGCAGCTTACGGCTATGCCAAAGAACTTTCAACAGGGAAAGACACGACAAGCGGTCATTGGGAAATTACCGGTGTACCTGTGGAGTTTGAATGGGGCTACTTTAAAGAGAAAAAGAACTCTTTTCCTCAAGAACTATTGGATGATCTTATAGAAAAAGCAGGTTTGCCCGGTATCCTGGGAAACTGTCATGCTTCAGGTACCACCATACTTGAATTGCTTGGTGAAGAGCATATGAAAACAGGCAAGCCTATTGTTTATACCTCTGCTGACTCTGTGTTTCAGATAGCCTGTCATGAAGAGACCTTTGGTCTGGACAGACTGTATGTACTTTGCGAGTTGGCACGTGAGCTGGTAGACAAATATCATATTGCCAGAGTGATCGCCCGTCCGTTCATCGGGACAGATAAAAGCAATTTTGAGCGTACGGGGAACCGTCATGACTACTCTGTACCACCGCCAAAACCGACATTGCTGGACAAAATGAAGGCAGCTGGTGGAGAAATAGTGTCTGTGGGAAAAATATCGGATATCTTTGCCGCGCAGGGTATTACCAAAGCGGTGAAAGCAGTTGGTCTGGATGTACTTTTTGATGAGACATTGAATGCACTGCAAGAAGCAGAAGACCAGACGATCATCTTTACCAACTTTGTAAATTTCGATGCAGATTTTGGGCATCGTCGTGATGTATCTGGCTATGCCGCAGCACTTGAATATTTTGATACACGTTTACCTGAAATGATACTCTCTTTGGAAGATGATGATCTTCTGGTCTTGACTGCAGACCATGGCTGTGATCCGACCTGGAAAGGGACAGACCATACCAGAGAACATATCCCTGTGATATTTTACGGTAAAAATGTCAAAGCTAGTTTCGTCGGAGGGCGCGATACTTTCGCAGATATTGGGCAGACGATCGCAGCTTATCATGGATTAGCACCATTGGAGTTTGGAAAAAATATTTTATAAAAGGAGAAAAAATGGCTACACCACATATTAATGCAGAGGTTGGGGATTTTGCAAAGACAGTTCTGCTTCCAGGAGATCCGTTAAGAGCAAAATATATAGCAGAGACGTTTTTGGAAAATGTTAGACAGGTCAATGATGTCCGTAACATGTTCGGGTTCACCGGTACCTACAAAGGAAAAGAAGTTTCTGTCATGGGATCAGGAATGGGGATACCTTCCTGTTCCATCTATGCCAAAGAACTCATTACTGAGTTTGGTGTTGAGAATATCATTCGTGTGGGAACCTGCGGTGCTGTCAGCAGAGATGTTAAGGTATTGGATGTCATTATCGGTATGGGGGCTTCTACAGACTCAAAAGTGAACCGTATGCGTTTTTCCGGACATGATTTTGCAGCGATCGCTGATTATGGTCTGCTTCGTAAAGCAGTAAATGCCGCAGAAGATGCCGATATCTCCGTGAAAGTGGGTAATATCTTTTCTGCAGACCTTTTCTATACACCAACACCAGAAATGTTTGATACTATGGAAAAATACAATATTTTAGGGGTGGAGATGGAAGCGGCAGGACTTTACGGCGTGGCTGCAGAGTTCGGTGCCAAAGCCCTGACCATTCTGACAGTCTCTGACCATATCCGAACAGGAGAGGTGACGACGGCAGAAGAGCGGCAGACTTCCTTCAACGAAATGATCATTGTTGCCTTGGATGTGTCTATTGGTTTATAGGAAAGGCAGATAAGAAAAGTGAAAGCTCTGCATACGGTTGTTTTTTTTCTTTTCACTATATTTTTAATGGCTGATCCTCAGGCTATTGTGACAAGCAGTCATTATGACCTGCCTCCTGAAGCAAAAGCGGAGAAAAACTTTGTTACACCCAATTTTACTTATGGGGATACTTCAGTCAATTATCTGGACTGGAGTTCAGGGACAGAGCAGCGTGCCAAAGGGAAAACGAATTTTTCTGATTTTGTCTATATAGAATTGGAAGGCGGAGCAGGCTGGGACTGGGGAGAATTTTATTTTTTCGCAGATATTGAAAATCCGACAAAAAATTGGAATAATGTACCCACAGATGACAGACGTTTTGTCATCAAACCGATTCTAGATATAAAGCTGGGGGAATCCGATTTCTATTTTCATCTTCAGGACTACTTTTTAAAATCCAAGACATTTTTTGTGAACAACCTTGTACCTGGCATTGCCTATAAGTATGTGAATGGAGATTTCTGGATACGACCGTTTATCGGACCACACTATCAGGAGAGTACTTTTTATGATGGTTTCAACGGCTATATGGCAGGTTGGACTTTCATTTACAGCTTTAAAATAGGTGAAGAGAAGTTTATGTTGAGTAACTGGCATGAATTTGAGTTTAATCGGAATGAAGAGCATTACCTCTATGCCGGTAACCCTGTAGGAGACGGACGAAGTCACGGTGTCAATGGTGCTCTGGCTTTCTGGTGGATACCCATCAATGCACTTACGGCAGGGGTACAGTACCGCTATTCAAATTACAAATTGGGTTTGGATGCCTACGCCACTGCCGTTATTTATTCGTTAAAATATAATTTTTAAAAGGAGAGAACATGTATCTACCACAAGAGATCATACGTCGTAAACGTGATGGTGAGAAATTGACTCAGGAAGAGATAGCCTTTTTTGTCAAAGGCATAGCAGACAATTCCATTTCCGAAGGTCAGGTAGCTGCTTTTGCCATGGCGGTCTATTTTAACGGTATGGAGATGGATGAGCGTGTTGCACTTGCATCGGGAATGCGTGATTCGGGTACGGTATTGGATTGGTCATCGTTAGACCTGGATGGTCCTGTGTTGGATAAACATTCAACTGGCGGTGTAGGCGATGTCGTTTCGTTAATGCTTGGGCCTATGGTCGCTGCCTGCGGCGGTTACGTACCGATGATCTCCGGGCGCGGTCTTGGGCATACAGGCGGAACACTTGATAAATTTGATGCGATCCCCGGGTATAACACAGAACCTGACAATGCATTGTTCAGAAAAGTAGTGAAAGAAGTCGGTGTAGCGATCATCGGACAGACAGGAGACCTTGCTCCGGCAGATAAGCGTTTTTACGGTATACGAGATGTGACAGCAACCGTAGAATCCATCTCACTTATCACGGCATCAATCCTCTCCAAAAAACTGGCAGCAGGGCTGGATGCACTGGTGATGGATGTCAAGGCGGGAAGCGGTGCATTCATGCCGACCTACGAAGGTTCACAGGAACTTGCAAAAAGTATTGTAGCCGTTGCCAATGGTGCAGGCTGTACCACTACAGCGCTCATTACCAATATGGATCAGGTACTTGCTTCTTCCGCGGGGAATGCTGTGGAAGTACGTGAAGCTGTACAGTATTTGACAGGAGAATACCGCAATCCCAGACTGCATGAAGTGACTATGGCTCTGTGTGCTGAAATGCTAATGCTAGGGAAGTTGGCAACATCTATTCAGGATGCAGAAGAGAAACTGCAATCTGTACTGGATAACGGTAAAGCAGCAGATATTTTTGCCGATATGGTGACCGCGCTGGGCGGCCCGTCTGATTTTATGGAAAACTGTGATGACTATCTGGACAAAGCAGACATTATCCGACCGGTTTATGCCGAAAAAGAGGGTGTCGTACTCTCTATGGATACCAGAGCCATAGGTTTGGCTGTCGTTTCCATGGGTGGAGGACGGAGAAAACCTACGGACAGCATTGACTATGCGGTAGGGTTTAGTGATTTTTCGGCACTTGGGGACAAGGTAGATGAGAACAGACCTTTGGCTCTGGTCCATGTACGGAATGAAACACAGTTCGAAGAAGCAAAAAATGCATTAAGGGAAGCCATTGTTGTGGGAGAAGGAATCTCTGAGACAAAACCGATGGTCTTTGAAAAGATATATTTGGAAGATGTGTGATGCGCTATTTTAAAGAACTTGAGACACTTTTGGCGTCTTCCTCCGCTCCCTATTCAGGTTTCAATGTTGCTTCCATTGCAGTGACAGAAACAGGAGAGATCTTTAAAGGGGTGAATGTGGAGTCTGTCGCCTATCCGACAACGATCTGTGCAGAGAGAAATGCAATTTTTTCGGCGATCACAGCAGGGGTAAAAGCAGGTGAGATCACAGAAATACATATATTGGCAAGAAATGTCCAAAAGGAATGGGTCGCTGCATTTCCCTGTGGTTCCTGCAGGCAGGTCATTGCCGAGCAATCACTCAACAGAGCCAAAGTGTATGTATACAGTTCAGAAACAGAGATTACAGAACATACTATTGATGCCTTATTGCCACATGCTTTTTTTTCACTCACATAAAAAAGAGCTTAAATCCTTAAGTCTTAATCTTTTTGAACTATAATATTGTATATTAGTTTAATTAGTTTAAAAGGAATAATAAATGATAAAAGTAGTTAAAAGTACATTAATGGCACTGGCACTGATCGGGTTCACTGGATGTGTTTCCACCTCAGACATTCAGGTAGACAGCACACAGTCAGATAAAGTTGATCTAAAAGGATACAAAACCTACCAGTTCATTGAAGGAAGCGGGATCGCCAAAGATACCAGTAAAAAAACTTTGAGAAAAAGTGAATCTATCTCTGCAGAGATAGAAGAGATGATCAATGAAGAGTTGGCAAAGAAAGGCAAAGTTCCTGTCTCAAAAGACCCTGATTTCTTTGTTGCTTATCTGGGTGGGGCAGATCATGAGGCAGTGAAGAAAAGACTGGATAAACATGGAAAAGAGGTGATAGAGAAATCACCGGAAGCAGCCCTTGTCTTAATGCTGGTTGATGCTGATAGCGGTGCAATTATCTGGATGTCTACAGCAGAGGGTGAGTTGAAAAACAGTACACCTGAAGAGAGAAAAAAACGTATCAAGTTTACGATCGAAAAAATGTTACAAGGTGTATAAACATCTATATCTAATAGAGTGATATACTAAAAAATTAACTTTATATTGATGAAAGTACAGATAAAATATACTTATATATTCAAAGGAGAATAAATGATACTTGTAAAAAAAGCTGTAACAGTGCTGTCTTTGAGTCTGCTTTTAGCGTCAGGTTCCCTGTATGCAGAGACCAACACGCCTATGACACAGGCTGCACAGATAGATGCTTCGGCACTCTTGAAAAAAAGCTATACCTACCTGGGAAGTCTGAATAAATATGCCTTTAAAGCTTCCGTGACCAACAGTGTAGATGTTGATGGTGAAGATGTTGTGATGAAACGTGTCGCAGATGTAAAAGTAAAAAGACCGGATCAGTTTAGAATAGACAGTAAAGGTGAAAACTTCAACCGTTCTTCGTATCTTTCCAATGGTGTTTTTACCATGATCGACAATAACGAGAAGTATTATGCTTCTGTTAAAACAAATAAAGGTATTGACGGTACTCTGGATATGATCAACAAAAAACTGGGGATCGTTATTCCTCTTTCTACACTTTTGCACAGTGATATGGCTAAATTCATCCATCCTAAAAAAGTACAGTATTTTGGTACAAGAATGGTTTCCGGTGTAGAGTGTAACTATATTGCGTTTAGGCAGCGCACAACAGTGGTACATCTGTGGATCGAAAATTCAGATACACCGCTTGTCCGTTCTGCAAAAATAGTCACAGATGCCAAAAATGACCGGGGTACAACAGATATGGTGTTAACTTGGGATACTCATCCCGGTTTTTCAGATTCTGTATTTGTGTTTAAAGCGCCAAAAGGTGCTTCCCATATCTCTATTAGACCAGCGAAGTAAAGGAAGAGAAAATGAAAAAAAATACCGTATTTTTAACGAAATTCGCAATAGCAGCGATGGTCATGGGATTTTTCTCTCCATCTGTAACTGTACAAACGACAAAGACAAGCAATGCAGTTCTGTCGTATGTACCAACGTCACTTTCTCTTTCTCTCTTCACTACTGCTGAAGCCAGAGGAAACAGAGGCGGCGGTGCAAGGAGAAGTGGAGGAGCAAGACGAAGTGGCGGCGGAGCAAGACGTAGCAATGCGCATAGAAGTGGAAACCGCAATGTTAAGAGAAGTAAAAATGCCAACAGAAACAAAAACGTCAACAGAAACAAGAATGTGAATCGAAATAAAAACGTGAATCGAAATGTCAATGTGAACAGGAACGTGAATGTGAACCGTTCCTATCATGGTGGTGGGAATCATCACAGACATGCAAACTTTTATCGTGGTGGCGGATATTACTATGGTGGGAGTTATCATCCTGTAGCAAGATTTACTTTTGCAATGCTGACAGCAGCGGCGATCGGTACGATCATCTCGTCCTCATCTATGTCTTCAAGCTGTAGAACATACGATGTAGGTGGGATTAACTATAAAAAATGTGATAATACCTGGTTTAAACCATTTTATGAAGGTGGAAATCTTCAGTATGAAGCAGTACCTTCTCCGTATTGATCAAACCCATAAGAGAAAGGCGCTTGCCTTTCTCTTTTAAATTCAAACACAATCCCAGAAAGAGTCTTTACCACACTATCCTGTAATATCTATTGAGATCGTAGAGTCCTGCTTGTAGCGGTGCTGCTTTATTGAAATGATCTTGGAAGCAGTCAAAGGTTTTCCAGAATCTGCTATCTGCACGAAATACAAGATATTTTTTTTAATCTCTCAATATCTTTAGGGCTTCGGTCAAAGTTGGTAATGAGGTCAAAAAAGTCTGGTAGATCTTTGTAGATGATACTTTAAGATAAACAAACTAAAGGATTAATTAGATATTAAAAACTCATGGCTAAACCCAGTGCAAAGCCTGAGACATTATTACCAAATGTATAACGGTAGATGAGTCTTGTTCGTGTAATGAAAACAGGGTAATTACTTGAATCCAGTTCAAATCCTGCACCCAGTGTTGTAAGATAATTGAATCCGAGTGCACCACGTTGTTTTCCCAGGAAGGTTGTATTACTGGCTTCCAGGACATAACGTAAAGGATTGTTAAGCATAGTCAGTCCTGTAGGAGCGCGCCAGCGTGTCCAAAGACTTATAATGTTCGCATCAGATGCGCCCTCTATGGAACTGTATTTTGATTTAAAACTTCTAAGTTTCATATAGTTGTAACGCAATTCTACATCTATCTCATAGTCTTCTCTGTAGTGTTCCCAATCGAGCATCAGTGAACCACCCAATCCATAAGTGTTCATCGTCCCCCGATGAAGAAATTCTAACTCTAAGTCCGTCTTGTTTTCCAAATAGTAGCCTAAAAGAGAGGCATCACTCTCTACACGTCCGAGGCTAAAATTAAAAATGGGTCTGAGTTTGAGTTCTTTGTTTTCAGTGAGAGGGAAATCCCAACCTATACCTCCTGAAAGGGAAAAACTGTTCCATTTCAATGGAATGTCAATATTTATCAGGTCTGTTGGTTGATAGCGTGAATACCCGGCTGTTCCCTCAAGATAAAGCGGAAAGTCATCACTAATGGTAAAGCCGCCGCCAAAAGTAGTTTGTTGAAGACTTGTGTCATCACCCTTTGAATTGTTAATAGCAAGTGAAGAGGTAGTTACATCTGGGAATACGGTAAAACCCATCAGTGTCAGGATGCCATCTTTACGTTTTTGGATGAGAGAAGAGAGAGTATCCCTGTCAGCAGCTGAAGCAGAAACTGACAATAGGATACATAGTATTAAAGTTAAAGTAGATCGTCCAAAGAGATGTTTTGTTTGCATACGATCTCTCACCATTTCACTAAGTCGATCAGCTTAGATGACTGATTTAATGGCACTTTTTGTAATGGATTTTTCCACACCTGTCTTGTCTTTTACCTGCCCGGCTGCTGCGTCGATAGCTTGATCTTTCATAGAAGATGATTCTTCTTTTTTCTCAGTTGCTTCTTCTGCTGTTTTTGCTTCTTTTGTACCTGTTGCTTTTTCAACTTCCCCTGTGACAGCTTTAGTTGCTTCTTTCTTAACGTGATCCGTAGCCGCTTTTGTTGCCATATCTGTCATCATATCTGCAAAAAGTGCTGTAGATGCAATGAGTGAAATGAGAATTAATTTTTTCATGTTGTATGTCCTTAGTTAAATATGTTTTCAAATGAAAACTAGAATGATTGTAGCATATAAATATCAAAGAACTATCTGTTTTACTATAATTTTTAAATAAAAATATGTATATGACGGAAATCTAATAAAATGTAGTTGCATTTTTACTAGACATACTTTATAAAGATAATATAAAAGGACGGAAATATGAAAAAGAGTACAAAATTGTGGGAGTGATAGGGCTACTTTATTTATTTACAAGTGTAGAAAAAACAGATTGGAACATCTTAAAAATGGCGGGGTACTTGCCTGTGGTGCAGAAGGTAAAACAGAAGTTATCGATACTGGTTATAGAATATCTCCCAGTGGTTTATCCATATTGAGTAAAACAGGGAAAAAGTGGAAAGTGAAGGGCTGTACACCATTCCCTGCAAAACCTGTTAAGTGATCTCAAAGAAAAACTGAATATTAACTTGATGGATGAAGATGAAGACTAGCAATGAAATACATACAATATCACTCCAATGCAAGTCCTCTATGCTAAAATAAGTATATATATTCCAAAATACAAGTGAAATTCATGAAAAAACAATTATTTTCCATCCTTCTTATAGCGACTGCTCTGTTTGCAGACAACAATGCAACGTATGTCGGTGATAAGGCCTGTATAGCCTGTCATAAAGAAGAGGTGATGGAATGGCAAGATTCTGACCATGATATGGCAATGATGGTAGCGGATGATTACTCTGTCAAAGCTGATTTCAACAATACCACATTTGACTATAACGGTATGGTTTCCACTTTTACGATGCAAAATGGAAAATATATGGTCAACACTGAAGGACCTGACGGAAAATTACATGACTATGAGATCGCCTATACCTTTGGTATCTACCCCCTGCAGCAGTATATGATCAAGTTCCCAGACGGAAAGATACAGGTACTTGATCCGACCTGGGACAACAGGAGTAAAGAAGAGGGTGGGCAGCGCTGGTACCATATTCATAGAGATGACAATGTGACGGCCGGAGATGTCCTGCACTGGACGGGTCCGAATATGAACTGGAACTACATGTGTGCGGACTGCCACTCTACGGACCTGAAAAAGAATTACGATGAAAAAACCAGATCCTACCATACCACATGGAGCAGCATCAACGTCTCCTGCGAAGCCTGTCACGGTCCTGCTTCTGAGCATATGGTATGGACAAAGAATAAAGACCTGAATGTAAGCAACAAAGGCTTTCCACTTTCTTTAAAATACAAAGTAGGCAAATGGGATACCAACAGTACTTCACATAGAACAGCATTGACAGACAAAGAGATAGAAGTTTGTGCCAAATGTCACTCCAGACGTTCACAGCTTGATGATGACTTCACTCCCGGAGATAAGTTCTCAGACCATTATCTGGCGGTTCTTCTTGATGAAGGACTCTATTTCCCTGACGGGAAGATAGAGGATGAAGTGTATGTCTATGACTCTTTTTTACAGAGTAAAATGTATGCCAAAGGGGTAACCTGTACAGACTGTCATAATCCTCATACCTTAAAACGAAGGGCAGAGGGAGACAAGGTCTGTTATCAATGCCATAAAGAAGAGAAATATACGGCGACCTCACACCACAAACATGAAGCTGGAA
>JAMONL010000141.1 GCA_027065815.1 Sulfurovum sp. | reverse complement strand
TCCGGAGATGAATCTATTGCTATTGCAGAGATGATCAGCAGGCTTTCAAAAGTGTATCAGATCTTTGCCATATCACACCAGCCGCATCTTTCTGCGAAGGCTGAACAGCATATTGTTGTGAGCAAAGAAAATGAAGTGAGTAAAGCAGAAGTTCTAAATGATAAAGGCAGGATACAGGAGATCGCACGGATCATTGCAGGAGAAAACCCTACCTCTCAGGCACTGGAGTTTGCTAAAAAACTGAGATCTTAGGCAAACTGTTTTTCCAGCTCATCCGTATAGCGGTTTAAATTTTTGAAATATGCCTCGGCAACAGGAACATCCTTGCCTGTTTTAAGGTATGTATTGTACTCAACCAAAAGGTCGGAAACACCGCCTGTCCCTACTGTGGTTGAAGAACCTTTAATACTGTGTGTCAATCTCTCCATACTGTGAAAATCTTCTTTATTCAAAGCTTCTTTGATAAGCGGTATCTGTGTTTTGAGCTGAGGGATGAGTTCTTTAATGAATTCTATGGCCTCATCTTCGGAAAGTCCCATTTTTAAGAGTCGTGAGTAGTCGAATTTAGGGTATTCGCATGTCGGGAGATCAACCGTTTTTTCCTCTCGCTTTACTGCAGGAGCCGTTTTCTCTCTAACTCTTTTTTTCTCTTCGGAAGGTTTTGGTGCAGACACTTCCTCTGAGAGGGGTTTGCTCTCTTTTTTTACTGGCGGTACAGCAGGTTCTTTTGAAACGGTTGATGGAGCCTTTCTTTTGGCAACAGTCTCTTTTTTCTCTCGTACCGGCCTCTGTATCTTTTCTTTAGGTTTATAGGGAGGCTTGGGTTTTCTGCGTGCTTCAGATCTGCGTTTCCTCTCCTCCTGATACGTTTTTTCATTTTTATATTCAACATATACAATAATGGCAATAATTAAAACAATTACACCAATAACGACGGATGCAAACATAAACACTCCTCCCTTTTATGAGATGCTTGGATAAACTATATCTTATTTAATATTAGAATCAGGTTCATAAGTTACTATAAATGTTGAATTTTGATATAATCTTTGATAAAATGACTCGTAATAGAGAAGGGAAAGAGCAGAAACATGTTAATAGATACACATTGTCACCTGGATGATGCGCGATACAGTACTGATCTTGATACCGTATTGGATAATGCCAAAGCACAGGGGGTTGAAAAATTCATTATACCGGGTGCAGACCCCAAAAGTCTTGAGCGGGCTGTTGAAATATCGGAACAGAATGCTGATGTCTATTTTGCCGTAGGCGTGCATCCCTATGATGCAGAAAATTATGACAGGGATTATTTGGAGAAATTTGTGCATCATCCCAAATGTATCGCTATCGGTGAATGTGGTTTGGACTATTTCAGACTGCCTGAATCAGAAGAAGCCATCGCAGCAGAAAAGCAGAAACAGAAAAAAGTTTTCATAGATCAGATCCTTTGGGCAAAAGCCCTGAAGAAACCGTTGATCGTACATATCCGTGAATCAAGTGCAGACTGTTTGACTTTGCTTGAAGAACATGCGGGGAAAGAGGGCGGTGTGCTACATTGTTACAATGCAGATGAAATACTCTTGAAACTTGCAGATAAAAATTTCTATTATGGTATTGGTGGTGTGATTACGTTTAAGAATGCCCGTAAACTCATTAATGTCTATCCTAAGATACCGCAGGAAAAACTGTTGATCGAGACGGATGCTCCCTATTTGACTCCGCATCCGCACAGAGGAGAACGTAATGAACCTTCCTATACTATCTTTGTAGCTGATAAAATGTGTGTGCTCAGTGGAATCTCAAGACCTGAAATGGAAGCCCTGACAACACAGAATGCATCCAGGCTGTTTGGAATTTGACCCATGGCAAAAATGCATATAATCAAAACAGTCTTTATTGTTTTACTTTTACCTGTATATGCATTCTCCGCCAGTCTTGCAGATAAATATCCAGCCTATGCCTATGTCTTTTCAGAGTTTGGTATCGATAACTCTTATATCTACGACAGAGACTTTGAACAATTTGTACAAAAGAATGAAAAAAAAATAAAAATTTTTTATAACCGGTCGATGAAAAATGGAGAGGAATTGCTTCCCTTACTGAAAGACCATTTGATGATAGACGGGCTTTCTGATCTGTTTATCTATATTTCCATGATCGAGTCTGGATTTTCTCCGACGATCGTCTCTTCCAAAAAAGCAGTAGG
>JAMONL010000140.1 GCA_027065815.1 Sulfurovum sp. | reverse complement strand
CTTGCAAAACGTATTTCACCAAAATGGTCTTTAGCCATTTCATATATTCTGTCTATTCTTTCATCTAACGTTTTTGCCTCTTTGCTTTTACTCATTGATAGTCCTTACTTTCTAAATTGGTTATAATTATAGCATAGCAGCATAACAAAAGTATTACGGAGAAGATCGAAAATGAAACAGATACTGATAACAGGGATAGGTTCAGGACTGGGTGCAGCCCTGGCAAAAGCCTATTTGGAAAGAGGAGACAAAGTCTACGCGATCGGAAGGGAATTCCCGAAACAGTTTGACCACTATAATCACTTTTTCTTTTTCCCTTATAACCTGAGTCAAACATTTTTGATCAATTCGGATATACAGCCGTTTATCCGTAACCACAGCTTTGACATTGTCATTTTAAATGCAGGGGTACTGGGAGAGATCGCTACTTTAGGCCAAACAGACCTTTCAGCCATCAAAGATGTCATGGAGCTGAACGTCTGGGCGAACAAAGAGCTTATAGATACCCTGGGTTCGTATGCCACGGTAAAACAGATCGTAGGTATCTCTTCAGGTGCTGCCGTGAATGGCTCAAAAGGATGGGGTGCCTACTCACTCTCAAAATCTGCACTCAATATGCTGCTCAAGATCTACGCCAAAGAGTTGCCTCAGATCCATTTTACCGCTTTGGCGCCAGGGGTCATCAAAACGCCGATGACTGACCACATCATTGAAAAAGTGGATGACGAGAAATTCCCCTCTGCAAAGAAACTCAAAGAGGGCTACATTCAAACCCCGGAAGAAGCTGCCAAAAATCTTCTTTTTGTTATTCCCAAACTGCTTGACTATGAGAGTGGCAGTTTTGTAGATATAAGAGAGATGTAACCCTAGACTTTTATTTTTTGCCATTCGCCTTTGTTGAATGTTCTCCAGAGCCAAATTGCTTTTACAAAAGTATCTGAGATCATCGCCAGATAGACAAAAAGAATATTATCAAAATACCAGCTCAGTAAAAAGGCCGGAACAATACGTACCAGCCACAGTGATGTCAGGTTGATCTTCAAGGTTTTTTTACTGGCCCCTGCACCCCTCAATGCACCTGAAAGTACGAAGTTAAAAGCCAATGGAATTTGAGATACACCGACAATACGCAAATAAAGACTTGCCTCTTCAATGGTTGCAGCATCATTGGTAAAGAACCAGACGATCTTTTCAGGCATAAAGATCATGAAAAAAGAGAGGATGAACATAAAACCTGACGTATATTTCAAGACCAGCAGCACATCTTCCCTTGCCTGTTCAGGTTTTTTGGCACCTAAACCCTGACCCATCAAAGCCATCGCTGCAATAGTAAAGCCGATACCCGGCATAAATGCCAGCCCCTCTACCCGCAGTCCTATCTGATACCCTGCCAGAACCGCTGTACCGTAATGGGCGATGACCACAGTAAAAAGCATAAAAGATCCAAATGTTAAAGAGCGTTCAATGGAGGCGGGAATACCCACTTTCAATGCCCGGGAAAGTAGAGACTTGGAGTAGTGCCATCCGGGGATATAAGGTGTTTTTTGTTTTATATACAGAATAACATATACCATAAGCTCCAGAGCATTGACGATCACGGTTCCCACAGCAGCGCCCATCACACCAAGTTCAGGAAACCCATACTTTCCGAAGATCAGCAGATAATTCAAAACCACATTCAAAAAAATAGAAGCGATCTTCACTTTCATAGGGGTTTTGGTATCCCCTGCCGAGTTTAATGCAGAGACAAAGACCAGTTTCATAAAAACAAACGGCATCATCCATGTCAGTGTCCTTACATACGATTCTCCCAGTGCTATGACTTCCGGTGCGGTACCAAACCAGACATAGATATTGGAAGCCAAAAAGTACCAGGCGATCATGGCAGGAATACTCAACATCAAAGCAAAGCGTAAAAGGGTGGAAAGTCCTATGGATGCTCTTTTCATTCTACCGGCACCGACAAAACGTGACAATAATGCAGAGGTTCCCACATGCAAAACTGTCAAGACGGCAAAGATCAACATAAGAGACTGTAAACCCAGCCCCACTGCCGCAACAGCAAAAGCAGAGATGCGTCCCACCATAATAAGGTCGGTAATGACCTGCAGCATATCCAACAGTGAGTTGATAGCAGCAGGAATGGAGAGTTTCAGGATCTTTTGGTGTTTGGTCGGAAAATGTCTTAACAAAGGCGCTCTTTTAGTTTAAA
>JAMONL010000139.1 GCA_027065815.1 Sulfurovum sp. | reverse complement strand
CAAACAGGGTGATGAAAGTTTCTCTTACGGAGAACTCAATACGTGTAAAACGTATTTCGATTGGAATTAAATTTAAGCTGCTTGAATCATAGCATGACAAGCAACAATTGTCTTTGTAAACAAATACTAGGAGTTGCTTATGAATATAGATGAGATATACATGCAACTCGCTCTCAATAAAGCCTGGGAATTCCAGGGACTTACTTACCCAAATCCTGCTGTCGGTGCAACTGTTACATATAGAGGTAGACTGGTTTCTGTAGAAGCCCATCAAAAAGCAGGAACTTCTCATGCAGAAGTCATGGCACTTCTTTCAGCTTATGAACATATCTCACATAAAAAGATTGATTTTGACAGATATGATGCAGCAAAAGCCCATACTTTTCTTCTTACCTTACCTCAAAATTTTTTTTCAGAGTGTACGATCTATGTAACGCTTGAACCCTGTTCACACAGAGGAAAAACACCTTCCTGCGCATCATTGCTTGAACGTTTACATTTGTTAAGGGTCGTGATCGGTACAAAGGATCCCATAACAGGACATGACGGTGGTGCAAAAAGATTGGAAAATGTAAGTTTTGGTGTTTTAGAAGAGAGATGTAAAGCACTTTTAGAACCTTTCCTTATCTGGCAGAAGAGGGCCTTTGTCTTGTTCAAACTGGCACAAACCTCTAATGGCAGAATAGGAGGAGGGTATTTAAGCTCTCATACTTCACTGAAGCATGTCCATCAACTTAGAGAAGTGTGTGACACTTTGCTTATTGGCGGCAATACAGTGAGGGTGGACAGACCGACACTGGATTGCAGATTTACGGAAGGAAAAGCACCCAATGTGGTGATCTATTCAAAAAGTGATGACTTGGATAGAGATATACCGCTCTTTAATATAAAGAACAGAGAGATAAAAATAAGAGATTCTTTAGACTTTTTAGAGGAGCCGTCTTTTGTGATGGTTGAAGGCGGAGAGGGGATGCTGAATGCGTTAAAAGAAAAAATAGATTGGCTCTTGATTTACCAAACGCCTAAGCTTTCTACCAACAATTTAACCTATAATACAACAATGAATTTACAGTTTTTACATCAGGCAGAAAAAGATGTGGATCTTATGATATGGAGCAGACGAAGTGGGCATTGAAAAATTAACAGATAAAGAAGAAAAGCAGGAAAAGATCGTTACGATGTTTGACGATATCGCATCAACCTATGACAAAGCCAACAGAGTACTGAGTATGGGTATAGATATTCAATGGAGAAAAAAAGGATGTAACAAAGCCTTCGAGATCCTTGATAAAAAAGAACTGGGACAGATCACAGATGTTGCTACTGGGACAGGGGATTTGCTGATTTACTGGAAAGAAGAAGCAGAGAAAAATAATGTGATCATTGATAAATATGTAGGTATTGACCCTTCTGTGGGTATGCTGGAAGTGGCAAAAAGCAAAGTGGATTTTGCAGAATTTATTGAAGGAAAAGCTCAAAAATTGCCTATAGAAAATGAAAGTACCGATGTGATCTCTATTTCGTACGGTATCCGCAATGTCGTAGACCGTGTTGAAGCGCTTCATGAATTTTATCGTGCTTTAAAACCTGGCGGTATTGTCATGATTCTTGAATTCACTAAACAAGAAAGATCCGGTATTGTCGATAAAATTGTTGACTTTGGTATGAAAAATGTTTTACCGAGAATTGGTGGGCTGATCTCAAAGAATTATGAAGCATACAAATACCTTCCAGATTCTATTGAAGAATTTTTAACAACAGAAATGCTTGAAAAAGAGTTAGAGTCTGTAGGATTTGAAATGAAATATACTAAGTCATTTTCTATGGGAATTTCAACATTATTGGTTGCACAGAAAAAATAACATAGGATGTTGTACCCTTACAACACCATAGGGAGCCTTTATGTCTAACTTAATGACAGTTTCTTCTTTAAATACAAAAATAAAATCTCTTTTAGAAGCCACTTTTATGCATATCCTCGTGGAAGGTGAAGTGGCCTCTGTCACTTACCATACTTCAGGACATCTTTATTTTTCCATTAAAGATAAAGAGAGTTCTATCAAGTGCGTAATGTGGCGTTCTTCTGTAGCTAAAATGAAGTTTCATATAGAAAAAGGGATGCATATTGTCATAGAAGGTTCCGTAGGAGTCTATACACCAAGGGGAGAGTATCAGTTCTATGCTGTAAAAATAGAACCTTATGGGCAAGGTGCATTGGCTCTGGCATTTGAACAGTTGAAAGAACGGCTTAAAGCCAAAGGCTATTTTGATACACAACAGAAAAAACCTATCCCCAAACATATAAAAAAGCTTGTGCTTGTCACAGCCAAAGAGAGTGCGGCACTTCACGATATGCTTAAGATCATAGAAAAACGCTGGCCGTTGATTGACGTAGTGATCGTCGATACCCTGGTACAGGGGGATACTGCAGCATTACAAATAGCAAGGAGTCTGATATATGCGGACAGTTTATCTGCGGATGTTGTGATCGTCGGAAGAGGCGGGGGAAGCGTAGAAGATCTATGGGCATTCAATGAAGAATCGGTTGCCGATGCGATCTTTTTCATGCATACACCTATCGTTTCTGCCGTTGGGCATGAAGTGGATGTGCTCATCTCCGACTTTGTTGCAGACCTCCGTGCACCGACACCCAGTGCTGCCATAGAAATGATCTTGCCGGATGTACAGGAGATACTCTATACCCTGAATGAAATGATGCAAAGATACAGCCAGATAATAGAACATACCGTACAGCAGAAAGAGCAATCCTTAAAGCATATAGAAGAGATGTTGCTGAGATCTTCTCCGCTACGAAGACTTGGCGAGTCCAAACATGCATTTTCTCGCATGGAAGATGAATTTAAACGTGTGATAAAGTATAAAATTGAAAGCCTTGAGACCCAACTGCCAATCGTACAAAAAAGTTTTTATCAAAATATCATTTTTACACTTCATCAGAAGGAACAGCAGCTGGAGCATCTCATGAAAAAAACAGAGATGAGTGACCCTCGATCACAATGCAAAAAAGGCTGGGCTCAGATATCGGTCAAAGGTAAATCCGTACAACTTGTTGATCTAAGAGAAAATGAGCATTTTATACTTGAAGATGCTTCAGTAAAAGTGGAAGCAATATGTCTGCATAAAAGAATGATTGAAAAGCAGTGAGACTATGTCCCGTTTAATGCAGCTATGATATAATTATTATCAAATCGGTGAAGTCGGATACAGTGTCATGAAGAAGAGGAGAGGGGATATTTTGGATATATTAATATTGAGTATATTGATTATTTTTCTGATGCTTGTTTATATCATTACCCATCGAAGAAATAAAAAAGCACTTCACTCTTTCATAGATGAAAAAATAAAAGTTTTTCAAAATGTTTTCTATGTTGCTGAAGATATCATTCTAATACTTTCTGACAGGAATGAGATCTTGTTTGCCAACAAATCTGCGATTGAATTTTTTTCTCTTCAAAAATATTTTAAATATACAACACTTGAAATACCTCAGGTCAAAGTAAAAAATGAATGGATAAGTTTAGATAAACTCATTTATGAACACAATAAAACATTTGAAAAACGTATGCATGTATTCAGCAATACCTCTTTACAGTTGGCAGAGGTGAAAAAAGAGATATCGGTCAATCTTTATTTTAACAATACCTATATGGATATTGACCATAAGATACCCTGTACGATCATTTTGATCAATGACCAGAGAAAAGAGAAAGAAAAAGAGCTTTTGGGGTTTAGACATAAACTGACGAAATTGCCCAATCAGGCACAGGCAATCAGTGACATGAATGCTTTGTATGCAAAACTGCATCTTGATAAGAAAAGAATTGCACTGGTGTTGATGAATATAGATAATTTTTCTACCTTACGATCAATTATAGGATATGAACAATCCAACATTATCCTGATCACGTTTGCAGATTATCTGAGTGGTTTGGCCAAGGAATTTAAATTTTCTGTCTATCACACAGTACATAATAATTTTTTACTGTTACTGTCCAATATCGACTCACAGAAAGATGTACTGTCTGTTATAAAAATAATTCAGCATGAATTGATCTCTTTTTATAAAATGGAAAAAAGTAATTTGCATCTAACTGCTTCAGTAGGGATCTCTATCTATCCTGACAGCAGCAAAACCTATAATTTGCTTGATGATGCCTATAAAGCTTTGGCTAAAGCAGAAAAGAGTGGGCATGGGTGTATAGAGATATATGAGCCTAGTCAGGGGAAGCATGAGTATGATGAGTTAAAACTTTATAACGATATACACCAGGCGCTTGCCAAAAATGAATTTGAAGTCTATTATCAGCCTATTGTGGAAGCAAAGACACAAGAGGTAGTTGCAGCAGAAGCACTGATCCGGTGGCACCACCCCGAGCATGGTATGATCACACCGAATATTTTTGTACCTATTATGGAAAAGACCGGATTGATTGTTGAATTGGGGCAATATGTACTTGAAGAGGTGCTTAAACAGCAAAAGCGCTGGGAACTCTTTAAGTTTAAGCAGATTGAAGTCTCTATTAATCTTTCGCTGCTTGAATTGGAAACAGGAAAATTTGTTGAGCATGTATTGGCACAGTTGGATCATCATCAAATCTCTCCTAAGTTGCTCAAATTTGAGATCACAGAAGGATCTGCAATGATCAGTGAGGCACAGACAAGTAAACAGCTTCTGGAACTTAAACGTGTTGGTATTGATATTTCACTGGATGATTTTGGTACAGGATATACCTCTTTTGCCTATTTAAAGAAGATACCTGCGAATATATTGAAGATCGATAGATCCCTGATCATTCATGTCGTAAATAATGAGGAAGACCAAAGGATCGTCAACGCTATGATTGAACTGGGGCATTCCCTGGGAATGAAGGTCGTTGTGGAAGGCATAGAAGATAAAGAGATGTATACTATGATCCTGAAAATGGATGCTGACTATATACAGGGATACTATTTTTCAAAACCACTGCCGGTATTTGAATTTCAAAAGCTATTAAGATAAATAAAGGAGAAGAAATGGATGAAATGATTGTAATGAGCCTTGTATTTTTAGTGCTCCTCGCAGCAGTATTGTTATGGGTAAGAAAGAGGTACAACGCAAAAGTCATACAGGTAGAAAATGAATTAAAATTCTTTAAAAGAGAAAAAGAGTATTCCGGTGAAGCAATGATGGTCTGTTCCAAAAATCATGAAATACTGTTTGCCAATGGTGCAGCCAAAACACTCTTCTCCCTGAAAAAAAAGGATGATAGCTATGAGATCGACGGTATGGCAGAATTAAAACTTGCTACTGCTGAACCTATTGATTTCTTTGATGCAATTGAACGTAAGAGCCATACGAACAAGGGCAATTTTCGCTTTAAAGATGCCATACTGGTCGTCAACGGGAAAAAAAAGATTGTCAATATTTATATAGACCGTAACAGTTGGAATATTGATGATACAATCACGTGTGTCATCGATACCAATGCGAGAAGAGGAAATGAAGTGGCGAAAAGTGACGGTAAAGTGGATTTCCTGACAGGATTTCCAAGTCAGTTCACTTCTTTGGCAGACATCAACACACTTGTGATAGAGAGCCAGAAAAAATCAGAATCTTTTGCACTTTTTTTATTGGGTATAGACCATTTTTCAGATATACAGACTACCTTGGGACAGGCATATACCAATACAGTTTTAAAAAATATGGCGAACTATTTTGTAGAAAATCCTGACGAGAATAGAAAAGTCTATCGTATGGATTGTGATAAATTTCTTTTGATTATGAAACACGTGGATGAGGATGAGTTGGCACGCAAAGTTGCTAGAAAACTTATTATAGATATAGGCGATTACTATAAAGGGGATGTGAATACACGCTTAACAGTTTCTTTTGGTATTGCACGATATCCGACAAATGGTGAAAATGCAACAAAACTTATTAACCATGTTTATATTGCACTGGATAATGCACAGAAGGATTCCGTATCCAATATAGAAATATTCAATCAGGAGACACAAATCATTCATAAAGATGAACTGAAAATGAATGAAGAGATCATTGCGGGATTGAAGAATAAAGAATTCCTGCTCCATTATCAACCGATATTTAATCTGAAAGAGGAGAAGATGATCGGTGCCGAAGCATTGATACGTTGGAATCACCCTCAATTGGGATTGATTTCACCTGATAAATTCCTTGAAGTAGCGGAGAAAACCGGATTGATCGTAAATATAGGCGAGTATGTTTTCAGAGAAGCGATGAGGCAGCGGAAACAATGGGATGAACTGGGATTTAATAAGTTCAGGATCACATTGAACTTGTCTTTGCGTGAAATGCAGGTAGATGAACTGATCAAAAAGATCAATATACTTTTTGAAGAATACAAGGTAGATCCTTTTGATTTCAATTTGGATATTTCAGAAAAAGATGCCATGGCAAATATAGATAAAACAGCCATTGACTTCGCATTGTTCAAAGATGCAGGACTTACCATCTCTTTAGACCAATTTGGTGCAGGATACTCTTCTTTAAAATATTTGCAGTCTTTGCCTCTATTGATGTTGAAAATAGACAGATCACTGATATTTGATCTCTCCTCGAATATGGATCATCAGACGGCAGTTAAAGGGATTATCAATTTGGCACATACACTGGGTTATGAAGTGGTTGCCGAAGGTGTGGAAACGTCAAAAGAGGTGATGGTACTTACTAATCTGAATTGTGACCATGCACAGGGATATCTGTTCTCCAGACCATTACCTGTCTTTGAATTTCAAGAGTTACTGAGATAAGATGTCAAATGAGGGCTTTGTAGAGACAAGGCATACCTTGTCTCTACGGAGGTGAAAAGAGGATATTCTCCCGCAGTGGGATAATTGTTCCTCAAGGGTTTTGGAACAGGAACCTACATCATTCCCGGCATTCCACCCATACCTCCCATGTCCGGCATAGCCGGAGCTGCTGTCGGTGCTTCTTTAATGTCTGAAACTGTTGCTTCGGTTGTCAAAAGAAGACTGGATACCGAAGTGGCATTCTGAAGTGCGACACGTGCTACTTTAAGAGGATCAATGATCCCCGCTTCGATCATATCTACATACTCACCTGTAGCAGCGTTAAATCCAAGGTTTGCCTCTGTCGCATGTGCAATTTTGTCTGCAACGACACCGGCATCAAACCCTGCATTCTGTGCGATCTGTTTCATTGGTGCGTAGACTGCTCTCAAGATGATCTCTGCACCGACTGCTTCATCATCCTTAAGGTCAAGGTTCACGGCCTGACTTGCTTTGATGAGTGCAGCACCACCACCAATGACAATACCTTCATCTACTGCTGCTTTAGTTGCTGAGAGGGCATCATCCACTCTGTCTTTCTTCTCTTTCATTTCCGTTTCAGTTGCCGCACCTACTTTAATGACTGCTACACCACCGGAAAGCTTTGCAAGTCTTTCCTGGAGTTTTTCCTTGTCATATTCGCTTGTTGTGTTTTCGATCTGGATCCTGATCTCTGCAATTCTTGATTCTACATCTGCTGCTTCACCTTTACCGTCAACGATCACGGTATTGTCTTTGTCTATCACGACACGCGCAGCCTGACCAAGTTCAGCCAAAGTTGCTTTGTCAAGTGAGAGTCCGAGTTCTTCAGTGATCACAGTTCCGCCTGTCAAAATAGCGACATCTTTCAACATCTCTTTCTTTCTGTCTCCAAAGCCAGGTGCTTTGACCGCAGCGATGTTGAGTACTCCTTTAAGTCTGTTGAGTACCAGTGTTGCCAAAGCTTCACCTTCAAGGTCATCTGAAATGATCAACAGTGGTCTTCCGCTCTGCTGGATCTGCTCAAGTACCGGTACAAGGTCCTTCAGTGAAGTAATCTTCGCATCGGTAATGAGTAGTAATGGATTTTCAAGTTCACATGTCATTTTTTCTGTATTGGTTACAAAGTAAGGAGAGAGGTATCCTCTGTCGAACTGCATACCTTCTACCACTTCAAGGTCATCATTGATCCCTTTGGCTTCTTCAACAGTGATCACACCGTCTTTCCCAACCTTTTCCATTGCTTCTGCAATAAGATTACCAATTGTTTCATCCGAGTTGGCAGAGATGGTCGCTACCTGTGCGATCTCTTTTTTGTCTTTGACCTCTTTGGAGATCTTTTTAAGTTCTTCAATAATTGCATTGGAAGCTTTGTCCATACCTCTTTTGACTTCAATAGGATTCGCACCCGCAGTGATGTTTCTAAGACCTTCTTTAAAAATGGAGTGTGCTAAAACAGTTGCAGTGGTTGTTCCGTCACCCGCCTCATCTGCTGTGTTGCTTGCTACTTCTTTAACCAGTTGTGCACCCATGTTCTCCAATGGATCGACCAATTCGATCTCTCTGGCTACAGAGACACCGTCTTTAGTAATGTGCGGTGCACCAAAACTTTTCTGAATGAGTACATTACGACCTCTTGGTCCCATTGTGACTTTTACTGCATCTGCAAGTTTAGTTACGCCTTCATAAAGTCCGTTTCTTGCTGCGTCTGAAAAAAATATTTCTTTTGCCATGTTAATTCTCCTACATATTCTTGTTAAATGTGTTTAATGTTATACCAGTAGTCCAAAGATGTCAGAACTCTCCATGATGAGATATTCTGTCCCATCTATGTTGATTTCATTGCCTGAATACTTTCCAAATACAACGGTATCATCGACGTTGATATCTTCAACTTCACTACCGATCGCGATCACTTTACCTTTGGATGGTTTCTCTTTCGCATTGTCAGGTATGATGATCCCGGAAGCAGTTGTATTGGATTCTTCTACTCTTTGGATCAAAAGTCTGTCACCTAATGGTTTAAAATTCATGATATCTCCTTATGATTTTATTTTGTATTGGAATAGTACAAAAAATTGTCTACTTTGTCAATAGTCTTAGTCACATTGACTAAAGTTTTTTAACAAATTATTTTAAGTAAAGCTTGAAAAGCCTTTGTAAATGTTGTATACTTTTAGAAAAAAAGAAAGGAGCTCATACAAAAATGGAGAAAAAACAGAAAAAAGTAATTCTTTTTACGACACCGACATGTAAATGGTGTACCACGGCAAAGCAGCACCTGAAGTCACATAATATTAAATTTAAGATCATCGATATTTCAAAAGATCCCAAAGCCGCAAAAGATTGTGAGCAGCACGGATGCAGAGGCGTACCTGTTTATCTGATCGGTTCACAATGGATCTGTGGATTTGACCAGAAAAAAGTGGAAAAACTGTTAAATTTTTAATTTTTTCAAAAAACTATTGACAATAAAGCTAACTTTCGCTAAAATTCCGGTCTCTTCATTAGTGGCAAGGTAGCTCAGTTGGTTAGAGCGCTGCTCTCATAAGGCGGAGGTCGAGGATTCGAGTTCCTCTCTTGCTACCACTTTTGAATTTACTTCTTCAACACATTTATCCCACTTAGTTTCTTTGGTCGTTTTTCAAAAAAATTTGGAAAATCATTTTTTTGAAAATTTTTTAAGATTAAAAAATATAAAACTATGATATGCTTTGTTATATGCATTTACAAGGATGCGAATATTAAAACATGGACAAGGAGTTTTATTATGGTAAAAAAATTAGGAATTGCGCTTTTATGTGCCGCATTGGGGAGTACTCTTTACGCAAGAGAGGATATTTCAACAAGTAAACTTTTTATCGGTTTGGAGCTTGAGGGTACTAACATAGATTCACCTACAAAAGTATTCTCTGGGAATGACCTGAAATATCCTATAGATAGTGGTTCAGCATTTGAGTATGGTGTTCGTGTGGGGGCAGAAAAAGAAGACTGGAGAACCACACTTCTTTATACTTACTACAACAATACGGAACAAGATAGAGAAGTGACAATGCATAAAGGCTCAATGCTTTTGGATTATTTTCTTTGGAGTACCGGTTCATCTGCTTATAATGTCAAGCCATATATAGGTGCACATGTAGGATATATGAGTTATGAGGCCTCTGGTTTAATAAAAGGTAGCAATAAGCAAGAATATAATGGAGTTTATGCAGATGACTACGGTCTGTTTTATGGTGGACAGGCGGGTATAGCTATGACCATATCAGAAGTAGTGCAGCTTGATCTGTCTTATAAATACTCACTGACAAGTATAGATGATATGTCAACTCTTGTTTTATCAGATGTTAATACTGTTACAAGTATTGATAATATGGGTAGTATTGCATTCAGTATTAACTATTTCTATTAATAGTTGATCTATTTTTACATTTAATGATTAAGGGAGCTTCTCTCTTAATCAGACTCTTTTTGAATTTATTCTATAATACCCCACAAAAATAATAATGTCAGGTTGACTCTATGATAGATCTTAAATATCTCCAAAACAATTTCGAAGAAGCAAGTGCTAAACTTCAGAAAAAAGGTGTAGATACCACTACCCTTGAAAACCTCCAAAATCTTTTTAAATCACTGAAAACAGCCAATGCTGAATTGGAAACAGCAAAAGCAGAGCAGAACGCTATGTCTAAACTTTTTGGACAGTATATGCGAGAAGGCAAAGATATAACAGAACTTAAAGCCAAAGTAGATGCCAACAAAGAAGC
>JAMONL010000138.1 GCA_027065815.1 Sulfurovum sp. | reverse complement strand
AGAGACTCTGAAACCTATTACGGTGGTGAAGAAAAAACTTGCGAAAGATGAAAGCCGTACATTTGTAGAGAAAGAGCAACCCAAAGAGAACAATATTACCAAAGCTGTGCCTCAAAAAGAGAAAGAAAAAAAGAAAAAACTGGCAAAAAAAGAAGTGAAGAAAAAGAAAGAAAGAAAAAAGAAGCTGGCAAGGAAAAAAGTGAGCCAGAAACGTGTAGTCAAACGGAAACCAAAAAGGAAAAGATCGAAGAATCCCCTTGCCAATGCTCTGATGGGGTCTGGAAGTTCCTTGTACCCAAGCAGAAGTGCACCTGCCTCTTCAGGATCCTACTCTTCAAGAATGATCAATCAGCTTTACGGAAGAGAATTTGACACGTTTTCTCCAACCCAAAAGAAATTCATCAAACACAATCTGGGGGCGATACACAGAATAACCCAGCGTACCTTGATACGGAATGGCTACCCGGAAGTGGCGGTCAGGACCAGACAGCAGGGAACCAATGTGGTCTCTTTCTATCTGCATCCCAATGGTGATATCTCAAACCTGAGGCTCAAAACAAAAATAGGCTATGCTGCGCTGGACAAAAATACACTCGAAGTGATACGCATTGCCTATAAAGACTACCCACTGCCCAATCAAAAAACGAAGATCGTTTTTTATGTGCAGTATTCCATCTACTAAAGATCAAATAGGTTTTTTATTCTTTTTCCTCTGTCATTGATTCTCCCGAGGGAGAGACAAACTGATCATTAAGTTTTCGTATCGAATCCTGGGAATGTTTGATGACATTGTCCAGTTTATCCAGCGTACGCTTTCTCCAACCTTTACTCGAAGCACTCAGCATAAAACTGAACCATTTGGTATTTTTGGCAACTGCCTGAGCCACAGCAGGATCATTCTCTTCCAATTTCTTCACTTCGCGCCGGCTCATCACGGACTTGATATTGAAATGGACAAAGAGAAACAGAAGCAGCGCGACAAAACTTACACCGGCAAAGAGTGTGGAATCCAAAGGTGTCATTCCACTCGCAACAAGCACCCCCAGTCCGACAAGAAGTGATACTAAAACAATGGTATCGACCAAAAAGACCCTTTTTTTCCATCGGCTCAATGCCGTATGAAGTTTAGGAAGTTTTGTATTCTTCATCTCTTTGGCAAAATCTTCAAGGGCTTTTGAGATACGATAGGCACGTTCAACCTTCACCCCTTCCATACGTTCCATAATCGTTGCCATGTCATTGTCTCTTTTAGACCGGAGTCTCTCTTTAATGGCAGGATCTTCAATAGGATTCATGGCATCTTCACTGTAGAGAGAGTAAAAATTACCTGATACAAGCCCTTTCTGTGAAAGTGCACGCTGCCATGAACCTATGACATCTTCAAGATTGTCCTCTTTGGCAGTGGTATCGATCTGGTTCAAAATATAAAGGATCTTGTCTCTGTCTCTATGATCGACCGTTTGTCCTACCAGATGTTCGAGTGTATCACGCATGGCTCCGGGTTCAGGATGACGTGCATCAAAAAATATAAGTACCAGGTCGGACATATTGATGATATGACTGGTAATACGTAAAATAGAATTACGCTGACTGTCTGCATCAAAGCCCGGAGAGTCTATCAGTATTTTTCCTTTGACCGCCTCTGCTTTGACTGTTTTGAGTTGTAGATAAAGGTTGACACGACTCCCCTCTCCCTCTTCTACCTTTTCAACTTCATGACTGATATTATAAAAAGGAAACCTCGGGTCTGCATCAAGTGCCAGACCGGGTAAAGTTGTAACTTTTTCATTGTTACCGTAGCAGATCACTGTAAACTTGTCATCCACAGCCTGATTACCACTCTGCTGCACCTTTTCTCCAAGATATTCGTTGATAAAAGTTGATTTACCCGCAGAGAATGTCCCCAGTATGGAGATAAGCGGCCACCAGGAGATATTTTCCGTATAACTCTCTTCCGGGGTTAAAAAACCAAGAGAGTGTGCTGTTTTGTCCAGACGCTCATACACAGAGATCACATCCAGTAAAATAGGGTTTTCTTCTTTTAAATGCTGTTTGAGTTTCTTGTAACGTTCCTGAGGTGTCATGTTCTATCCTTATATTTGCTGAATAATTTATTTTACTATAACTTAACTTGGCTTTTCTGTGCATGCATTCTATGTATACTTTGTTTATCTTGAATGTTTATGTAAAATACAAAAGAACATGACACACAAAGGATCAAA
>JAMONL010000137.1 GCA_027065815.1 Sulfurovum sp. | reverse complement strand
CTCCAGGATATAAAGATCTCGGTACGCTTTGGAATTCATCCTGTTGCCGGACGTTTGCCGGGGCATATGAATGTATTGCTGGCTGAAGCGAAAGTACCTTATGACATTGTGTTTGAAATGGATGAAGTCAATGATGATTTTTTACAAACAGATATCGTGTTGGTGATCGGAGCCAATGATATTGTCAATCCCGGTGCCCAGGACAACCCAAACAGCCCTATCTACGGTATGCCTGTTCTGGAGGTTTGGAAAGCAAAAAAAGTGGTCGTGATGAAGCGCTCCATGGCGACAGGATATGCCGGAGTGGATAATCCTCTTTTTTATAAAGAGAATACACGTATGTTATTCGGGGATGCAAAAGAGAGTGTCGATACGATCCTTGCGAACCTTTAGGGATTCAGCAGTGATCGTATCTATACATAATTAAGAACACTTTTCATTTATATAGTTCTGTATGAATTTTCGTACATCTGCATAAACAAAAGAATCTTTGTATCCGTCGATTTTTCCACCGCTGGCATTGGGGTGTCCTCCGCCGTTACCGATGTGTGCAGCCATTTCCGAGACATCGAGTTTGTTATTGCTTCTTAGAGAGAAGTGTCCTCTGAAGTTGATGTCCATATAGAAATCATACTCCGGATTGTTCAGCATACAGGTATTACCGATGATAGAAGTGTTTCCGACGTTGTACCCCAGGATACCTTTGTATCCTTTATATGTAATGGTAAGACGCTGTTTGTCTGCTGTCAAAAGATCTGTAACGTAAAAGGCTACCAGGTTGTCTTTTGTGTTATTCTCATTTTGCAGGAAAAAACGTTTTTTGATCTGATGAAGGGAATCATCCAGCGCAATAGGTGCATTCTTTTCTTCAATGAGTTCTTTTGCCGCCTCGATAAGAAAGAGTTTAAAAGCTCTGTCCTGTGTAGGGAAAAGGATACGGTTGATCTCTCTGGCACCGGAGATCATACCAAGCATCACTTTTCCATATTCAAACAGTTCATCGTCAGAGACCCAGATGTCAATAGCATTGATAGCCTTGACGATCTTTGCCAGTTTGTTCTCTTTATCAAAATTGTAATGTGTCTGTAACCAGTCATAGGTGATGAGGGTGGCACAACGTGAAGTGTCGAGTTTGTACCATGCAAATCTTTCAGATGCTTTTACACCTGTGGCATGGTGATCAAGAAGTTGTAATTTCGCACCAATGCGTACAGCTTCTTTTTCTATCCAGTTTCCCTCTTTGGTAGTAAGGTTGAGATCAGTGATGAGAATGAGCCTCTCTGTCTCATCTCCCTGTATGAACTTGTCCTGCTCAATTTTTTTTACGATCTCTCCTAAACGGGCAGAGACTTCCGGTCCATAATTGGCATTGTAACAGTCTATTTTTTCAAAACATTGTGTGCTTAGGTATTGGCAACCATAGCCGTCAAGGTCTATGTGTGATAAGTGATATACGTGCTGCATTTAGGCTTCTAAAATATCAGAGAGCATCAAACCGTTGAGGAAGCTATCAATTTTTGTCTGAAAATTCATAAGAAAAGGAGAAATAGCACAGGTACCAATGGTTCCGTTGGGACAGGTTCCGACGTAACTTGTACAGTCAAAGACAGCCGGAGATTTGCCTTCAGCTGCAAAGATGATACTGTTAATGGAAATATCACGAGTCTCTTTTGCCAGAATAAAACCGCCATGAGCACCTTTTCTTGACTCTAAAATACCCTGTTTCGCAAGGCTTTGTAAAATTTTTGCCAGAAAACTCTTAGGAATGGAAAGTTCATTTGCCAGTTGCTCCGCACCTATGGGTTGATCAGATTTTCGTATGCTGTCAAGAGACAGAAGCGCATATTCGCTTGCACGTGTTAATAACATTATAGTGACCTTCATTTTAATTAGGAGTATATTACTCTAATTTGGTTTAAATGCCCATAAAACAAGCGTATAAGTCCCCGATAAGGTTATTATGCTATGATTGCGGACTCAATTTTGAGAATTTAAATACCAATCAGGAGGTCATTATGGCTTTAGATCAGGCGAAAAAAGCAGAAATTATTGCTAAATACGCAAGAGGCGAAAACGATACAGGTTCGACAGAAGTTCAGGTAGCACTTTTAACAGAAAGAATTACTTACCTTACAGAACACCTTAAAACAAATAAAAAAGATCATTCTTCAAGACTTGGACTGCTTAAATTAGTTGGTCAGAGAAGAAGACTTATGAGATATCTT
>JAMONL010000136.1 GCA_027065815.1 Sulfurovum sp. | reverse complement strand
CAGATATTTAAGGTCGTTGATTTTGGATCATGTATGGTGATCGATGATGGATTGCGTGAAGGTTTGGCATTGGAAGGTTGTCTACACTGACAGTTACCAAGAACGCTAATTCTAACAATAAAAGAAAAATGAAGTCTGTCAGTGTAGACAATCAGAGGAGCCTCAACTACATATCAGGGGGATGGAAGAATGTACAGACAACCTCTTGAGAGAAAGTATAATATAAGAGTTTGTCAAACCTTGTCAAAATAGAAAATTTTCTAAAATTTTCTATTTTGTTTCCAAAGTGTATCCTACTCCATAGCAACTTCGAATCGTATCTTGAGGAATTTTTTGTCTAATACGTTTGATCAGTGAAGTAATCGCATCGGAAGAGAAATCCCGATTTGGCTGATCTTCATATAAGTGATTAAAAATATCAATAGAAGAAACGGTGGCATTGACTTTTGAAACCAGCAGTGTAAGTACGATTTTCTCTTTCGGCTTCAATATGATCTCAGTGTCATGCCAAAAGAGTTTTCGCTTGTCATAATCCCAGTAGACGCCTTCTTTTAAATAGAGTGTATGTCTTTGTGACTTACTCAGGTTGAGTAGAAGTTCATTACGGTATCCGTCTTCCAGATACAGACCGCACTCCAGTGCTTTCATTTGCTCTATGAGTGGAGAAATGTGTGCTTTTTGTATAATAGAACCATGCTGTGGGGCGATCAGTTCCATGTCAAGGACTTCAATTTTTTTCAGTGCATAGTTAAAGATGTCACGGCTGGGCATATATTCAGCATGAAACTGTCTGGCTCTTTCAAAATAATCATCTTGCGCAAAGAAGTCCCATGATTCACTTATACCACCAAATATATCACCTGAAAAAAGTATTTTTGTCGCAATATCGTAGGTAACAAATGCACCGGGAGAGTGACAATACGGGGTAGTGACAAATTTCAGATCAAGACCATCTGTTCGCAGATGGTGCTGATAGCGGTCTATTTCATAATAGTCTGAACATATCATGTAGTGTTTAATAAGTGGGACCATACGGCTATGCGTCACAATGAGAAGATCTTCCCGATCGATCAGTTTTTCTATTTCAGGGACAGCCGCAGCAAGATCCGGATCCTGGTGGTGCAGTATGATGTATTTGATATTGCGTATGTCGGAAATAGAATTTATTTTTTTGACAACAGCATCAAATTCCAGCATGGATCCCGGATCGATCAACACGGATTCATTACCATTTTCAATGAAATAGGGGTGGCATTGAAAAGGATCATTCTCCAGATACATACCAATCCAGTAGACATTGTCGGCGATCTCGATAGCTTCTTTGAAATTCATAGTTGAAGTATAGGAAAAAGAGTGTCACTTTTTGATGATATCAATCAAGAAAAATCGTAATTAGATACCCTTTATCTTATTTTGATATAATCCACAATAATCTATAGGTGAGAGTAATGCCTTTAAAATAAAAGAATGGAGTGTAAACCATGCAGATGAGTGGTGCACAAATGGTATGTGAAGCGATCATCGCTGAGGGTGTTAAAACCGTATTCGGTTACCCAGGCGGCGCAATCATGCACGTTTATGATGAAATTTACAAACAGAACGGTTTTGAACATATTTTGAACCGTCATGAGCAGGCATCTGTACATGCTGCAGACGGATATGCAAGAGCAACAGGTGAAGTAGGGGTTGCGATGGTCACATCAGGACCGGGATTTACCAATGCTGTCACCGGACTGGCAACAGCCTATATGGATTCCATTCCTATGGTCGTCATTTCCGGGCAGGTGCCATTGTCACTCATCGGAACAGACGGTTTTCAGGAGATCGATGCGGTAGGTATTTCGAGACCTTGTACCAAACATAACTTTTTGGTACGTACACTTGAAGAGCTACCTCGTATTCTGAAAGAAGCATTCTACATTGCACGTTCAGGAAGACCTGGGCCTGTATTGGTAGATGTCCCTAAAGATATTACTGTGGAGATCGGTGAATTCTCCTATCCGGATTCTGTCAATATCCCTTCTTATAAACCAACCTATAAAGGGAATAACAGACAAATAGAAAAAGCGGTTGAAGCAATCAAGTCGGCAAAAAAACCACTGCTTTACATCGGTGGGGGTGTTGTACTCTCGAATGCATCGGATCTTGTACGTGAATTGGCAGAGAAAACACAGATACCTGCAGTGGAAACATTGATGGCAAGAGGCGTTATGGGCTCAAAGAATCCATTACTATTGGGAATGCTTGGAATGCATGGAAACTATGCATCCAATATGGCAATGTCTGAGACAGATCTGGTGATTTCATTTGGTGCAAGATTTGATGACCGTGTGACAGGTAAACTGTCGGAGTTTGCAAAATATGCAGATATTATTCATGTGGATATAGATGCAGCAAATATCGGTAAACTGGTAGATGTGGATTACCCTATCGTTGGTGATGTGACAAAGGTCATTGAAAAAATGTTACCATTGCTTGATGATGTCAATCCGGACAGATATAATGCCTGGAGAGAGATACTTAAACGATATGACGATCTTCATCCCCAGTCTTATGTGGATTCTGATGAGGTCATTAAACCGCAGTGGGCTATTGAGCGTATCGGTGAACTTGTGGGTGAAGATGCGATTATCACTTCAGATGTCGGACAGCACCAGATGTGGGCGGCACAGCACTATCCGTTTGACAGACCCCGCCAATGGATCAACTCCGGTGGCCTTGGAACAATGGGGTTTGGTTTCCCCGCAGCACTTGGTGCCAAAAGAGCGCATCCTGAAAAGACGGTCATCAATATTACCGGTGACGGTTCGATCCTGATGAATATGCAGGAGTTGGTGACAGCCGCAGAGTACAAGATCCCGGTCATCAACCTGATCTTGAACAACCATTTTCTTGGCATGGTAAGACAGTGGCAGACATTCTTTTATGAAAAGCGTTATTCTGAGACGGATCTGAGTTTTCAGCCTAACTTTAAAGCTTTGGCTGAAGCTTGCGGTGGTATCGGGTATGATGTCTCGACCAAAGAAGAATTCGATGCAGCGGTCAAAGATGCGATAGAACAGGACAAAGTCTGTTTCATGAATGTACAGACAAACCGTTTTGAAGATGTACTTCCAATGGTTCCGGCAGGAGGAGCACTGTTTAACATGATGCTGCCTCAGAAAACAGAAAGCAAGAAGGAGAATTCGTAATGCCTAAAATACTAAAAGAAAGACGCGTTATCTCCGTTGTTGTTATGAATGAAAGTTCTGTACTGGCACGTGTGACAGCACTTTTTGCAGCAAGAGGATACAATATCGCCTCATTGACGGTAGCACCTATCCCTAACTCTGATATGTCACATATCACCCTTGAGACGAACGGCGGGGTCAAAGTGATGGAGCAGATCACAAAACAGCTCCATAAACTGATCCCTGTCTATAAAGTTATTGAGCATGAAGAGATGGTGGAGAAAGAGATGGTACTGATTAAATTCCCGATTGCCGAGAATCTTTCAGATATTGCAGCATTGTGTGCTGCCTATAATGGCGGTATTGCAAATGTGGGTAAAGAGATGGTGATCGCACAGGTAGCCGATGAACCTAAGCGTGTTAGACATTTCATTGAAGCAGCGCAGCGTTACAACCCTTGTGAGATCGTACGATCCGGTGTGGTTGCCATCGAAAGATAGATACTAAAAGATAGATTTAACTTGAACTCGTTCCCACGTTGTACGTGGGAACACATAAAGGACTCTCCTTATGACTTATAAACTTTCCCAAATTACAGAACAGATCGATTTAACTTTTACAGGCGACGATATTGATATAGACGGTATTCATACACTTAGCGAAGCCACATCTACAGAACTCTCTTTCTTTAATTCAGAAAAATACACAGATCAACTTCCAAACACAAAAGCGGCAGCGGTACTGATCGCAGAGAAATATGCAGATCTCCTTCCTGCCTCAACGATCGCACTGCTGACAGATGAACCTTATTTGAAGTTGGCACTGGCTTCAAAATTCTTTGCCCATAAGCTTGAGAGTAAAGGTGGACATCCTTTGATGGGAGAGAACTGTGATATTGACAAGCGTGTACATTTCGGTAAAAATGTCACACTTGGTGACAATGTGACCATTTTGGCAGGATGTTATATTGGTGATGATGTCAGTATCGGTTCAGATACACTGCTGCATCCCAATGTGACGTTGTATCACGGTACAGAAATGGGAGAACGCTGCATTATCCATTCGGGTACGGTCATAGGCTGTGACGGTTATGGTTTTGCACATACCAAAATGGGTGAACATGTAAAGATCTATCAAAACGGAAATGCAGTGATTGAAGATGATGTAGAAATAGGGTCAAACTGTACGATAGACAGAGCGGTTTTTGGTACAACATATGTAAGAAAAGGTACCAAGATTGACAACCTCATTCAGATCGCACATAATTGTGATGTTGGAGAGCACTGTCTCTTTGCTTCACAGGTGGGACTTTCCGGTTCTACCAAGTTGGGCAGAAATGTCGTTATGGGTGGACAGAGTGCCACAACAGGTCACTTGGAAATAGGTGACTTCTCTACGATCGCGGGAAGATGTGTCGCAACTAAATCACTGGAAGGCGGTAAAACATATGCAGGATTCCCGGCGATTGAGCACAGGATGTGGTTGAAGTTGCAGGCTAAAATATCAGGATTATTAAAACGTAAGAAATAGCTGATATAATTATTTTCTATACTAAAATATAAAGGAAAAAGTATGAGTGGAACAGTAACGAATATAGCGGAAATGACTTTGAGTGGTACTAAGGATGGAAAGATCACTGTCACAACAGTTTCTGAGCCTTATGGGCCTAAAAGCGAGAGTGTTGCAAGTATAGGCATAACACTTCAGGCGGGAGCCGAGGAACCGGATTGGAAAGTGCATATCCCCAAAGCAAATATAGATGAAGTCATCACTGCTTTGCAGGAAGCGAAAAAAAGTTTATAAAAATAAAGCTGCTTACTCTGCAGCTTTCATCTCTTTATATTGTGCCAGTGCAGCATTCATTCTGTCTCTATCTGGAATTTTACGACCTGCAATATAGCCGACGATATTATTGTTCTCATCCAATTTCGGTTTGATCCAAACTTCGACAAGATAGTACTTTCCTTCGGAAGTCATATTTTTTACTAACCCTTCCCAGTAATTACCCCCTTTGATCGTTTGCCACAAACCTTCAAAAGCGATTTTCGGCATATCGGGATGCCTGTTAATGCTGTGGGGAGAGCCGATAAGTTCTTCTTTTGTATATCCTGTCAACTCTCTAAATTTACGATTGGCATACGTGATGATACCGGCAGGATCAGTTTCTGTGATCATCACTCCGCCATCAAAAGGAACTTCTACATCTATAGGTTCTGGTTTTGTAATGCTCTTACCTGTAATCATATTTTTAATCGTTTGTCCCATCTATTGATCCTAGCTTATTTAATAATTCGATTATATCAATATTAAAGTTTAAAAAAGATAACTTTTAAAAATAATTGTATGAAACTATTTTGAACACATTATTCCATCTTAAGGTTATGGCGTTATGATTCACAAAAACTTAGAACAATTTGTTACAATATGAGATTATATAGGAAGGAACTTTTTTGTCTATTACTAAAAAAATAAATTCACTTTTAAAAGAACGTATCCTTGTGATAGATGGTGCTATGGGAACACAGATACAAGATCTTAAAATTCCTGCTGAAGCATGGATCGATGAAAAGGGTGTAGATCAGGAAGGCTGTAATGAACTGCTGAATGACACAGCTCCTGAGCTTATTAAACGTATACACAAACGTTATGCAATGGCTGGGGCGGATCTTCTCAAAACCAATACCTTTGGAACCATGCCTTGGGTACTCGATGAGTACCAAATGGGTGAACGTGCTTATGAACTTTCCAAAAAAGGTGCCCAGCTTGTCAAAGAGATCTGTGATGAGTATGGTACCGATGATGCCCCCAAGTTTGTTTTAGGCTCTATCGGACCGGGGACAAAACTGCCTTCTTTGGGACATATCCATTATGATGAACTGTATGAAGGATATAAGATCGTAGCGGAAGGTTTGATTGACGGCGGCTGTGATATTTTCCTACTTGAAACCTGTCAGGATCCGCTTCAGATAAAAGCTGCTTTACATGCCTGTCAGGATGCCTCCAACGAGAGAGAAATAGAAGTACCTGTAATGGTTTCTGTAACCATTGAGCTTAGCGGTTCTATGCTTATCGGTACAGATGCGACAACGATCGTTACTATTCTAGAGCCTTTTGATATCTTGTCACTTGGTTTTAACTGTGGAACAGGTCCGGACCAGGTGAAAAAACATTTAAAGACCCTTTCTGAACTTTGTGCGATCCCTATCTCGGTACATGCCAATGCCGGATTGCCGCAGAACCGCGGTGGATATACCTATTACCCTATGGGTCCTGATGAATTTACTGAAAAACAGTTGGAATTCACAGCTTTTGACGGCGTAAGTTTTCTGGGCGGATGTTGCGGAACGACACCACAGCATATTCAGGCATTGAAAAAAGCTGTTTCTGTAATGCAGCCTAAAAAGCCGAGCGGATCAATAGAACCGTCGATCGCCTCCTTGTTCAATACCACAGAACTCTTTCAAGAGCCTGCTCCGCTGCTTATTGGGGAGCGTTCAAATTCTACAGGTTCCAAAGCATTTAGAGAACTTATTATCGCTTCAGATTATGAAGGTACGCTGACCGTTGGACAGGCACAGGTACGTGACGGAGCGCACTGTCTTGATGTCAATGTGGAGTTTGCAGGACGTGACGGTGCAAAAGACATGAAAGCTATTATGGAGCTTTACAATCAAAAGATCCCTCTGCCGCTTATGCCTGATGCTACACGTGTCAATACCATGGAAGAGGGCTTGAAGTGTATTGGGGGAAAACCCATTATTAACTCGGTGAACCTGGAAGATGGTGAAGAGAAGTTTCATGCCATTTGCAAGTTGGCAAAAAAGTTTGGTACAGCACTGGTCTGTCTGACTATTGATGAAGTCGGTATGGCAAAGACAAAAGAGGACAAGGTCGCTCAGGCGGAGCGTATGTATGACATGGCTGTCAACGGGCATGGGATCGATCCGAGGAACCTTATTTTTGACATGTTGACCTTTACAGTAGGTTCAGGTGACCTGGAGTATAGAGATGCAGCTATTCAAACGCTTGAAGCTATCAGAGAGTTGCATATCCGTCATCCTGAAGTAGGGTCGACTTTAGGACTTTCCAATATTTCATTCGGTCTTGATGTGAATGCAAGACGGTATTTGAATTCAGTCTTTTTACACCACTGTCTACAGGCAGGTTTAACGACAGTGATCATCAATGTAAAACACATTATTCCTTTGGCAAAAATGTCTGAGGAAGACCGTGCCATTTGTGAAGAGTTGCTCTTTTCGCCAGATGATAATTCACTGTTTAAATTTATAGACTATTTCTCTGATGTCAATATAGATGAAGATGATAACGATGAAGAGTATGAGGCGATGTCAAATGAAGAAAAAATAGCCAAACTTCTGCTTGATGGTGATAAAGAACGCATGATACCGCTTGTGGAAGAAGCAAGACATGAGATAGAAGCTGACAAAATTGTCAATGAAATACTCATTGATGCTATGAAAGTGGTGGGTGAACTCTTTGGCTCCGGGCAGATGCAGTTACCTTTTGTCTTGCAGTCTGCAGAAACCATGAAAACCACAGTGGATTATCTCAATCCCTATCTGACCAAGCAGGAAAAAGATACAGATACCACACTGGTCATTGGCACAGTGAGAGGAGATGTGCATGATGTGGGTAAAAACCTTGTCGATATCATTCTCTCAAATAATGGTTTTAAAGTGGTGAATGTCGGTATTAAAACAGATTTGCAAGAGTATTTGGATGTGGTAGAAAAACAGTCTATTCAAGCCATAGGTATGTCAGGGCTTTTGGTGAAGTCAACAGCCGTGATGAAAGACAACCTTGAAGCGATGGCAGAGATGGATATGGAAATTCCTGTACTGCTTGGTGGTGCTGCGTTGACTCGCTCATTTGTAGATGATTTCTGCCGACCTATCTATAAAGGACCGATCTTCTATTGTCGTGATGCTTTTGACGGGGTTATTGCAATGGGTAGAATAGAAAAATATAATGAAGACAATTCTGTCGGGCTTGATACACGTATGGCTGGAGATATGGTTAAGCGTGAGAAGAAGGTAAAAAAGGAGGTCATTATCCCTCCTTTTGAAGAGATCAAAATGCCTGAGAAGGTAGAGATTCCGACACCGCCATTCTGGGGGAGAAGAGTACTTCAAAAAGAGGATCTTGATCTTAATATGGTCTTTGACTGGGTCAATCAGAAAACGGTCATTAAGATGCACTGGGGATACAAGAGCAAAGGTATGGAAAAAGAAGCGTATCAGAAATTACTTGATGAAACGGTTTATCCTGCCTATGAGCGTTTAAAAAATGAATTCATCGATAAAGGACTTTTTGAACCGACCATTATTTACGGCTACTACCCTTGCCGAAGTAATGATCAGGAATTGTATCTTTTTGATGAGAGTGAAGGGTGGAATGTTGATGCTAATGCCAACAGAGAACCTTTAGATAAGGTGATCGGCAGAGCAGTTACGACCTTCTCTTTCCCAAGACAGGGAAGAAAACCTTACCGTGCCCTGTCTGATTTTTTCAGACATGAAAGACATGATGTCATTGCCTTGACCTGTGTCTCGGCAGGCTCAAAATTCTCAGCCTATGAAAAAGAACTTTATGATGCCGGAAAATATCTGGAGTATAACATGGTTCACGGTTTCTCCGTAGAGTTGGCAGAAGCACTGGCAGAAGTAGCACACAAGCAGATACGTCTGGATCTGAATATCGCTTCAGAAGATGAGGGGCATACCTTGCGTGATGTACGTATGAACCGTTATCAGGGGGCACGATACTCATTCGGTTATCCTGCCTGTCCTGACCTGGAACAGAGCAGAGGGATCTTTGACTTACTCAAGCCGGAAGAATTCGGTATCGAATTGTCTGAAACATTCCAGATACACCCGGAGCAGAGTACAACAGCATTGGTCGTGCATCATAAAAATGCCACCTATTACGCAGTATAAAAAAGTAGAGAGTTATATTAGATATTTGGTGTTGTAGGGGGACAACACCCTACAGTAAAATAGTTTTAATTTGAATATTAAACAATAAAAAATGTGTTCTTGGTAGGGTGTTGTGCCCTCACAACACCAATTCCTATATCGGAATGGGTATAGGAATAATATAATGACTGCAGGCAGTCAAAATAAATGCCATAATCACAGCTAAAACAAATACAAACAATTTACGAATAATCATTACGCTTCATGATCAAAAGTATCACCCATCTCTTCAAAATCCAACATTTCAGAAAAGATCTCTTTTAAAGGTTTGGAAGTTTTAAAGCCATAAGAGATAAGGGTAGAGACTACTTCTCCATTATATGTATCTTCCAGTACGTCCATATAGCCTGCGTTGAGGTATGGCCCTATACTTTTCAAGTCAGCCTTCAGGTCAGCTCTATAGCGTTCAATGGCATCTTCTTTACCGTAATCTGCTTCCAGATCTTCTTTATCTATATCATCCGCGGCTTCCATCATTTTTCTGAAGATGAAGTCTTCAAAGTTCTTTGCGATGAACTCTGCTTCATCATCTTCCCAGATGAGTACGATAGGGTTATCTCCCTCAATTTCGACATTTTCATAAAATGCATACGTATTCCCTTCAGCAGTTTTTGCAAAAGGAATGAAGTGATGTGTATCGGTATCCCACGCTTCTGGGAATTCAAAGTTCAGAATATCATCAGGGGTGAGAAGTTCAAAGTCAGAACCTCCGGAGTGTAAAAGTAGGGGCGGATTTTCTTTAAGCGCAGGGTAGACATCCTCTGCCCAGCTCTTTCCTTCAGGAAGAGGAAATTCAAATCCTCTCATCCAGTTGAGCATATCGGTTTCAAAAAGTGTTTTGTAGAGCTTTGGGAAGCTGTATTGATGTTTTTTTTCCAAGTCATTTAATGTTGTCATAGTCTGTCCAAATTATTTATTTGTCTTATGTATAACCAAAGTTACATCAGGTTTTGCTTCCACCGTTGACCATATCGGAAAGAATACCTTTTTCATCTTGGTTCTCTGCTACAAATACACCCAAAATATGTAAAGGTACAAAGATAAGCAGTGCATTGTAAACCAACTCATGAATTTCTTTAATGTCGTGCGCGGTATCTTTTAGCAGTCCTAATTCCTGGTAAAAATGGATGACTAGACCACTTACAGTGATAAAAGCAATGACTATATAAATGGCAATATATCCAAGTTTTACAATCTTTTTATGCAGACTTTCTTCTTTTAAGTTTTGATAATTTTGTTTACCACTTTGTGTAAAGAAAAGTGCTATTCTCCAGACTACTAAAGCAGCCAAGGCATATCCCAGTAGTATATGCCACTCCCACATAGGTGCACGGATGGATTTAGCCAGCATTTTGGCCTGATCCGCGGTGACGGAAATGTCTATACCTGAGAGTTTGTTTGAGAGTATTTCTGAGTTTGTTCTCCAGCTTAAGAAGGTTTTTCTTAGGAAGACGGTTCCTAAGAGGCCG
>JAMONL010000135.1 GCA_027065815.1 Sulfurovum sp. | reverse complement strand
ATTTTCTTCCCTATTCAACCATGAAAAGTGAATACAGCAGAGGAAAAATAGACTACAAGACAGATGCCCTGCATCATATGAATCGTGATGAAGTAAAATTCATCACATTGGAAACCTATAACAGACTTGCAGAGAGTGACTACAAGTCTGTCAGCACACTGATCTTCGATCCGCCAAGTTTTGAGAAAGAGCTGGGAATACGCAGAGAACTGGGGCTTTCAGCCTATGATCTCTCGGCCATACTTGTGGTTGAAAAGATCCCGGGGAATAAAATAGAAATACTCCTTCAAAGTAAAACCTATACCGATGTCCAAGAGGTATTGATAGAACTATAATTGATTTTTTACCAACATTTGGATAAAATATATCAAAATTTTATAAAAAGGCTCACTATTGCTTTATAACGTTGTAGAAATCCAAAAAATATTACCACACAGATTCCCTTTCCTCCTTGTAGACAGAATAGATGCACTGACTCCAGGCGAATACGTAGAGGGATACAAAAATGTATCTATTTCAGAACCTGTATTCCAGGGTCACTTCCCTGATCATCCAATCTATCCAGGTGTCATGATCATCGAAGGTATGGCTCAGGCCGGCGGTGTACTGGCATTTAAAAGTATGGACAATGCTACACAGGAAGAGATAGAGAATAAAGTGGTTTACTTCATGAGTATCGATAAAGCAAAATTCCGTGCACCGGTAACACCGGGAGACAAACTCGTTTATAAGATCAGTGTGATCAAAAACAAAGGTGCGATCTGGCAGCTTGACGCCAAAGCATATGTGGATGACAAAGTAGTTGCTCAGGCTGAACTTAAAGCCATGATCGTTGACAAATAAAAAGTGTCGGGCAAAATGTCTTTAATACACCCTTCTGCAGTGATCGACGATGGTGCCATTCTTGGTGAAAATGTCTCTGTGGGTCCCTTTGCATACATTGGATCCAAGGTCAACATCGGAGACAATACCTCTGTTGCATCCCATGCTGTTATTGAGGGTAGAACGACCATTGGTAAAAACAACCGTATCTTTTCCCATTCTGCGGTAGGAACGATCCCCCAGGACCTGAAGTATGACGGTGAAGATGTCGAACTCATTATCGGTGACAACAATACCATCAGAGAGTTCACACTGCTCAACCCGGGAACCAAAGGCGGTGGGTCGGTCACGAAGATCGGCAACGGCAACCTGCTGATGGGATATGTACACCTGGGGCATGATGTGATCATCGGTGACCACTGTATCTTAGCCAATGGCGCAACACTGGCCGGGCATGTTGCACTGGGTAACCATGTGGTTGTCGGTGGACTGACACCGATCCACCAGTTCGTACATATCGGTGATTATGCCATGATCGGCGGAGCAAGTGCTCTGGCTCAAGACATTCCTCCCTTCTGTATGGCAGAGGGAAACCGCGCAATACTGCGTGGACTGAACCTTACAGGGTTAAGAAGAAAAATGGATCGTGAAGAGATCAATGCCCTGAAATCAGCATACAGAGAACTTTTTGAGCAGGGTAACCCGCTTCAGGAAGTAGCTCAGACACTTTTTGAAACAAGTACGTCTGAAAAAGTAAAAACACTCTGTGAATTTATCAAGACCTCTAAACGGGGTATACCATTTACAAGAAAATAATTAGTAAGAAAAATAGAAAAGATTAGGATCAAATATGTCAATTAAAGAATGTTCTTTCTGTGCGGCTGCAGAAAGTGAAGAGAACCCGCTTATCGCCGGCGATAATGTTTATATATGTTCAAACTGCGTGGTTTCGGCCTATAAGATCCTCTTTGGTGAAGAAGATCAGGAAGAAGCAAAAACAGATATTGGATCTCATACGCTCTATACACCCAAAGAGATCCATGCACTTCTCAATGAATATATCATCGGTCAGGAAAATGCAAAGAAAACCTTGTCTGTTGCCGTCTATAACCACTATAAACGTCTTTTCAGGGATATGCCAGAAGATGATACACAAATTGCAAAATCCAACGTACTTCTTATCGGACCGACCGGTTCGGGGAAAACACTTCTGGCTCAAACCATTGCACGTTTTCTCAATGTCCCTATTGCCATTGCAGATGCAACCAATCTGACAGAAGCCGGATATGTAGGTGAAGATGTCGAAAATATTTTAACCAAACTTCTTATGGCAGCTGACGGAGATCCGAAGCTTGCAGAACAGGGAATTGTGTTTATCGATGAAGTGGACAAGATCGCCAGAATGGGTGAAAACCGTTCCATTACCCGTGATGTTTCGGGTGAAGGAGTACAGCAGGCTTTACTCAAACTGATAGAAGGTTCGGTAGTGAACATCCCACCCAAAGGCGGACGTAAACATCCAAACCAGGATTTCATACAGATAGATACTTCAAATATCCTATTCATTTGCGGTGGTGCATTTGATGGACTTAATGATATACTTAAAAGAAGACTCGGTTCCAATACTTTAGGATTTGGTCAAACAAAACGCTCCAAAAAAGAAGATGAGAACCTTCTTCATCTTGTGGAAGCAGATGACCTTGTGCAGTTCGGTATTATTCCTGAGTTAATCGGTCGTTTACATGTTTTCGCTACACTTGGTGAGATTTCCAAAGATGATATGGTACGTATTTTAGTAGAACCTAAAAATGCCTTGATCAAGCAGTATCAAAAACTTTTTGAAATAGATGATGTGAAATTGACTTTTGAAAATGAAGCATTGTTATTGATCGCACAAAAAGCACTGGACAGAAAAACCGGTGCCAGAGGATTACGTTCTATTCTTGAAGAGGTACTTTTGGATATTATGTATGAATTACCCGAATTGAGTGGATATGAAGTGATCATCACTGAAGATGTTGTTGAAAATGGGGTAAAACCACTCTATATAAAAGATAAAAAAACTGCCTGATACGCAGATACTTTAGATAAAGGATAAATCAATATGTTTAAAAAATTATTAGGAATGTTCTCCAACGATCTAGCGATCGACCTTGGAACAGCAAACACACTTGTTCTTGTAAAAGGCCAGGGTATCAGTATCAATGAACCTTCGGTCGTTGCCATACAGTATGACAAGCATGGTCAGCAGCGTATTTTGGCTGTAGGTCAGGAAGCCAAAGACATGGTTGGAAAAACGCCTGGGAACATCAAAGCCATCCGTCCTATGAGAGACGGGGTCATTGCAGACTTTGAAGTCACAGAAATGATGATCCGCTATTTTATTGAAAAAGCCCATAAAAGAAAAGGTTTTTTCTCTCCACGTATCATTATCTGTGTTCCCTATGGTCTTACACAGGTTGAAAGACGTGCGGTAAAAGATTCCGCAGAGAATGCCGGTGCACGTTATGTCTACCTTATTGAAGAACCGATGGCAGCAGCGATCGGTGCAGGGATACCGGTCAAAGACCCGAACGGCAATCTTGTTGTGGATATCGGTGGGGGAACCACAGAGATCGGTGTCACTTCTCTAGGTGGCCTGGTACAGAGTAAATCCATCCGTATCGCCGGTGACCATATTGATCAGGCAGTAGTGGATTATGTGAAAAAGAATTTCAACCTGCTTATCGGAGAACGTGTTGCTGAAGAGTTAAAGATCAAGATCGGTACCGCTACCCCTCTGGATGAAGAGCTGAGTACGACCGTCAGAGGCCGTGACCAGGTAGAGGGAAGTCTTACTTCCGTTGAGATCACGTCAGAACATATCAGAGAAGCCATGAAAGACTCTTTGGAAGAAATCGCCGAAGCACTTAAAACCGTACTGGAACAAACACCGCCTGAACTTGCCGGAGACATTGTTGAAAATGGTATTGTACTTACAGGCGGCGGCGCACTTATCCGAGGTTTGGACAAATACCTTTCTGATGCTGTCAAACTTCCTGTATATATTGCAGAGGATCCACTCCTTGCAGTTGCAAAAGGAACCGGTAAAGCACTGGATGAAATAGATATCTTACAACAAATGGCTTATGAAGACTAGAATCATAGTAATAATACTGCTGTTACTTGTTTTAACAGTTTTATTAACAAGAAATGATGATCGTATAGCAGGAACTCTTCTCAATACGATCAACCCTGTCAAGCAAAGTTATAAACAATTTACACAAGGTATTGAAGATAAAAGCCATAGCTATATTTTTCAAAAAGAGACCATTGAAAAGCTAAGTCATGAAAATCGTATTTTACGTAAACGTCTTCTTGAACAAATGCACTACATAGATCAGGTACAGGATGTCTACACAGTATTACCTGACCTTGCCAAACTTCCCGTACACAATATTGCTATTGCCGAAACGATTTCGTATGTAAAACTGAACAGTTTTTCACAGATCATACTGACAAAACCAAAAGGATTGATCGAAGGCAAAATCTACGGGCTGATACAGGGAACCGTAGCAGCCGGTGTAGCAACCCTTAAAAATAATCAACTCTATGGCTATCTTACATCCGATGACAAATGCCGATTCTCAGTATTTATCGGTAAAAGTAGAGCTCCTGGCATTGCTATTGGTATAAAACGAAACAAAATGATCGTCAAATTCATTCCCAAATGGCATGATCTTCAGGTAGGCGACAAAGTTGTGACATCAGGACTTGATAATATATTTTTCAGCAATGTGCCTGTAGGGATCGTCACTGAAATAGAAGTACAGAGTGCCTATACTGTAGCCTATATCAAACCTTATAATAATGTCTTGCAGCCAAAGACATTTTTTGTCGTGACAGATCCGAAGGTCACGATACTGGAAAACTTTGACAGTAATTCTACGGCATTGGCACTCAACTGTCCTAAGGTAGATAAAACACTCTATCAGGACATCAATGCAACGGATCTGAACATTACCCAGGATAACAATCTATCCGTTACAGCGGAATACAATGCAACGATACCTATTATTTCAAGTATCCCCAGTCGTGTAGACCAAACACAGGATGATGTCGTTGAACCGGATGAACCTGTAGAACATGTAGCTCCTGCTCCCATTAAGAAAGTAAAAAAGAAAAAAACACGTAAAAAGAAATATAACCATCCAAAATCTTTGGATCTCTTCTAAATACACTTAAAATATTGCCCTTTTTTAAGGGCATATTGAGCCGTATTAACGTATAATATCAAACTAAAAATCAAGGGTATTCTCCATGCCAAAACGCGAAGACATCAAAACTATTTTACTTATCGGTTCAGGCCCTATTGTTATTGGTCAGGCTTGTGAATTTGACTACTCAGGGACACAAGCAGCTAAAACACTTAAAGAGTTAGGCTACAGAGTTGTTCTCATTAACTCAAACCCCGCAACCATTATGACAGACCCTGAGTTTGCTGACAGAACCTATATCGAACCTATTACGCCAGAGATCATCTCCAAGATCATTCAAAAAGAGAATGTTGATGCTATTTTACCTACTATGGGTGGTCAAACTGCACTTAATGTAGCGATGGATATGAATGATGCAGGTATGCTTGAAGGCATTGAATTCCTGGGTGCAAATCCTGAAGCCATTAAGAAAGGGGAAGACAGACACCTCTTCAATGAAGCAATGATAAAAATCGGTATGGACCTACCAAAGAGTGCCAATGCATATAATCTTGAAGAGGCACTGAAGCTTGCTAAAGAAATTGGATTTCCTGTTATTTCAAGAGCTTCATTCACTATGGCCGGTGGTGGTTCCGGCGTGGCTTATAACATCGATGAATTCAAAAAACTTGCCCAGGAAGGGTTAGATGCATCTCCCATCAATGAAATTGAGATCATGGAGTCATTACTGGGTTGGAAAGAGTACGAAATGGAAGTGATCCGTGATAAAGCGGATAACTGTATCATCGTATGTTCTATTGAGAACTTCGATCCTATGGGCGTACATACAGGAGACTCCATCACGCTTGCTCCGGCACTTACACTGACGGATAAAGAATATCAGAACATGCGTGATGCTTCTTTTAAAATATTACGTGAAATTGGTGTAGATACAGGCGGTTCCAACGTACAATTCTCTATCAACCCGGATACCGGACGTATGATCGTCATTGAGATGAATCCAAGAGTTTCACGTTCCTCTGCACTGGCATCTAAAGCGACAGGTTATCCTATTGCAAAAGTGGCTACCCTGCTTGCTGTCGGATTCACACTCGATGAGATCACCAATGACATTACCGGTACCCCTGCATCCTTTGAACCGGTCATCGACTACATCGTAACAAAACTTCCCAGATTTACTTTTGAGAAATTCCCAATGGCAAATTCTACACTGACCACAGCGATGAAATCCGTAGGTGAAGCAATGGCGATAGGTCGTACCTTTAAAGAGTCTTTCCAAAAGGCACTTTGTTCACTGGAGACAGGACTCATTGGATTTAACCCTGTTAAATGTGATGACGAAGAGATCATACGTGAAATTCGTCGTTCTCATGCAGATCGTATGCTATATGTCTTTGAAGGTCTTAGACGCGGTATGAGCGTAGACGCTATATTTGATCTGTGTAAAATAGACAGATGGTTCCTTTACCAGTTGGAGGAGCTTGCAGAGCGTGAAAAAGAGATGGACATTGCACTGCTCTCCGATGCAGTCAGACTGCGTGAAGTCAAGGCAGAAGGCTTCTCCGATGCCATGATCGCTTCGGTCATCAATGCTAAAGAGGGACTTAGCCTTTCTGAAAATGACATCTATACGGCAAGGGAAAAATTGGGTATTACGCTTGAGTACAATGAAGTAGATACCTGTGCAGCAGAGTTCAAAGCACTGACACCGTACCTTTACTCAACAACAAATATTACAAAAATACCACAAGAAACCAAGTTAAAAGATAATGATAAAAAAGTACTTGTGATCGGTGGCGGTCCTAACCGTATCGGTCAGGGTATTGAGTTTGACTATTGTTGTGTCCATGCGGCCTTTGCGCTTGAAGATATGGGGGTCAAGTCCATCATGTATAACTGTAACCCTGAAACGGTTTCTACAGATTACGATACTTCAGACATCCTCTACTTTGAGCCTATTGACTTTGAACATGTAAGAAATGTTATCGAACTTGAAAAACCGGATGGTGTCATTGTACACTTTGGTGGTCAGACACCATTAAAGCTGGCTAAAAACCTCACAGCGATCGGTGCAAATATTTCCGGTACAACGGCAAAAGTGATCGATCTGGCAGAAGACAGAGAGCTTTTCTCTGCATTTATTAACGACCTTGGTCTTAAGCAGCCGGAGAATGGTACTGTATTTGAAAAAGATAAAGCCATTATAGTTGCCAACCGTATCGGGTATCCGGTACTGGTACGTCCTTCTTTTGTTCTGGGCGGACGTGGTATGAAAACAGTCTATTCGGATGATGAACTCAGACAATACATGGATGAAGCCGTTTCCGTTTCACATGATGCCCCTGTACTCATTGACAAATTCCTTGACAATGCCATTGAACTTGATGTCGATGCGATCTGTGACGGGGAAGAAGTCTATATCGGTTCTGTGATGCAGCATATTGAAGAAGCGGGAATCCATTCCGGAGACTCTGCGTGTTCACTGCCTCCTGTATCCATTTCTGCAGAACTGCAGGAAGAGGTAAAAGAGCAGACAGCAAAGATCGCGCTTGGTTTAGGTGTTGTTGGACTTATGAATATCCAATATGCGATTCACAGAGGTGAAATTTACCTGATCGAAGTCAACCCTAGAGCTTCAAGAACAGTGCCATTTGTTTCAAAAGCAACGGGTGTACCATTGGCAAAAGTAGCCACCCGAGTTATGATACAGGGTGACTTGAGAGAAGCCTTGAAATTCTATGATACCTTTAATGTCGTGAATTTTGACAAAGAGATCATGGAACCGGTCCTTAAAAACCATGTGGCAGTCAAAGAAGCGGTTTTCCCTTTCAACAAACTGCCGGGCTCAGACCTTATTCTGGGGCCAGAGATGAAGTCAACAGGTGAAGTGATGGGAATCTCTGACAACTTTGGAATGTCATTTGCAAAAAGTCAATTTGCTTCAAAAAACAACATTCCGCTTGAAGGAAAACTCTTCCTCTCTCTCACCGAGACCGACAAGCCAAGTGCCGGAGAGATCGGTAAAATGTTTACTGACCTTGGCTTTGAAATTGTCGCTACATCAGGCACACATACGGCACTTCAGGAAGCCGGAGTAACATCAACAAAAGTATTGAAGATCTCTGAAGGTCGTCCAAATATTGATGATATGATCAAAAATGAAGAGATCGCCCTTGCGATCAACACTTCTGACAATGCAGGATCTAAGACGGATGCCAAATGTATCAGGCAGTCTGTGCTCTCAAACAATGTCGCTTATTTTACAACCATTGCGGCAGCGAAAGCGACTGCACTTGCGATCAAGGAACTCAAAGCACATAATGGGGAACTTGAGCCTCAGGCTCTACAGGATTATTTAGCATAACCTTTGTACATCTTACATTTGTTCCATATCTTAAGATATGGAACATTTTCTTCTTTACTAATAGAAATACAATATTCAATTAGCTACAATGCATCAATTAAGACAAAAAATCAATATAATTTAAAATAATTTTATACTGTATTAACGAGTGGGTATTTAAAATGCAAAATCTATTTCCATCTTTTTCTTCTATGCCCAGCTTCAAAAATGATCAGATCAAACAACAATATGAGCGATGGATACTGTATTCCAATTTAATACAAATACGCTTTATTTGTACTTTGACCGCTATATTGTATATTGTTAGTGCCTATATAGATACCTACTTTGCGCCCAGTGATATATTGACTTTAAAACTCGTAACCCACCTTTTTCTTCTTCCTGCCATACTTTTTTTTATTGCACTTTTAACTTTTAAAGTAAAATATTATAAAATATTACTCTATATACTGACTATTGCACCGATTTTTGCAGCCATTGCAACGCTTATTATTCTTTCTAAATTAAATAACCCTTCCATCTATATTCCAGAAATCTATCTTATACTCTTCTGGATATTTACTGTTTCCGGTCTACCACTGCTGTATGCTACTATTTCTGCCGTCACTACATTTACTCTGGTTATTATTACTACCTGTTTTATTTTTAATTACCCTGCAGAAGTACTTACTATGCACTGTTTCTGGATGATCGCAGCATTCTCTTTTGGTTTTTTAGGCGCATATCTGTTGGAAAAATCTAATAAATCTGTCTTTTTGACACATATAAAACTTGAAGAAGCAGCTGTTACCGATAAACTTACAGGTCTTTACAATCGTGGTAAACTGGATGAATTTCTGTATGATGCATTCCAAAACAGTAGTGACTCTTTTGCTCTGATACTCATAGATATAGATGACTTTAAATATGTCAATGACAACTATGGACATTTAACCGGAGATAAAATTTTAGAAAAGTTAAGTGCCCTTCTTAAAGTAGATTTACTGCCTACAGACAAGATAATTCGCTGGGGAGGAGAAGAGTTTATGATCATCTCACATCATACAACATATGAAAAAATATCCAAGCAGGCAGAAGAATTATGCCAAAAAGTGCAGGCTTTTGATTTTGATATCAAAAAAAATGTCACTATCAGTATAGGGTTTACACTCTCCATAAAAGAAGATATGATCGACTCTATCATTAGAAGAGCAGATACAGCGCTCTACATAGCAAAAAACAGTGGGAAGAATTGTATAAAGTTTTTAGAAAACTGAAACTTAAACTCTCTATACAAAAAAATTTCATATAATGCATCTACATTCGCGGTATAGAGTAAAATAAAAGTTATAAATATGATAAAAGATAAAGTTTTCCTCACACAGACAGATACGACTATCGGTTTTGTTTCACAAAATGATGAAAGACTGACCGCAATAAAACAGCGCCCTCCCCACAAACATTATATAAAAGCAGTCAATTCACTACAGACACTCAAAACATTTACCCGTGTACCCTCTTTACATAAGAATAGAGTTCGTAGAGCAAAAAAAACAACTTTTGTCATGCCAAATACCTACTCTTATCGTGTTATCAAGGATCAACACCACCTCTTATTGCTGGATCGCCTTCAATGGGCCTATACTACCTCTGCAAATTTGAGTGATCAGCCTTACGATGAAACCTTTGCCAAAGCATCTGCGGATGTTATCATAACACCTTTAGATCAGAGCAATCAATCTTCTACTATACTTAAGCTTGGAAAACACAGCATAAAAAGGATACGTTAATGCCTGTAGTCTATGAAAATAAAAACATTAAAATAGAAACGGAAGAGAGTGAGATTCCCTGGCTGAAGATCTTTACCCAACAAGCCTACAAAGAGATGAGTGAAGTCCCTGCTGAGATCAAATTTGAGATCTATGACCTTCTGGATCTTATAGAAAAAGAGATGTTGTCCTATTATAAACCTAAAAAGATCAATATCGCCTCTTTTGGGAATTATATGCCTCATGTACACTGGCATATTATGGCACGGTTTGAAAAAGACTCTTTTTACCCTGAACCTATGTGGGGAATCAAACAAAGAGAATCTATGCTGGATCTACCTGATCTTAAGATCTTTCATGAGAATCTGATCACAAAACTGAAAACATAATTAATATCATCTTACCATCTGTATTTTATTACTTTATATTTACATTTTTATTATTCTACTAAGAGAAAGAGGAGTATACTTAAGTATACGTCAATTGAACTCTCGGAATAATAAAAAGGTGGAAGATACATGGAAATACAGACAGTA
>JAMONL010000134.1 GCA_027065815.1 Sulfurovum sp. | reverse complement strand
TGAGAAGGTACTGCTTGCTCATCCCGAACAGTGTATCACCATACCAATGGGTGGTTCAGGACGTAGCCTAAATCTTGGTGTAAGTGTCGGTGTTGTGATCTACGATGCCCTTCGTCAAAACTATGAGGGATTTGAAAAAATCACCATAGAAAATTCACTCAAGGAAAACTAAATGTCATTTGGAGATTATCTTTATATTGTTGTGGCTGTTTTATTCTCTTATATGACCTTTGTCATCATCAGAAACAATTTTCTGTCAAAATTTGATGAGCAGGAGAGACGTAAAGATCTTATAGATGAATATGCAGATGATTATGTTTCATCTGATGATGAAGATGAACCAAAAAAAGACTAACCCCCTATTTACCAACTTTTGGATAAAATAAGCCCTATTAATTTCTCATAGGAATCCAAAAAATGACACAAGCACTACTTATTGAAATCGGCGTAGAAGAACTTCCTGCTATCCCCCTGCTGAAGATCGTATCCAATATAGAAAAGTCCTGGAAAAATATCCTGGAAGCGTATAAACTCTCTAGTGCGTTTGAATTTATCTATACACCAAGAAGACTTGTGCTCAAACACAGTGCCATGCCTCTAAAGCAGGAAGACAGTACTGTAGAATTCTTTGGACCCCCTCTTGTTGCTGCCATTAAAGATGGAGAACCGACAAAAGCGGCAGAAGGTTTTGCCCGAAAGTGCGGTGTAGATTTTGATGCGCTAGGCAGATCTGAAAAGAATGGTAAAGAGGTGCTTTACTTTAAAAAAGAAGAGAAAGGTGCCCAGACAGCTGCGCTTTTACAGGAGATGATTGAAAAGTGGATCGCTTCCATGGCTTTTGGAAAAATGATGCGTTGGGGGAGCCGATCGGATGAGTTTATCCGTCCGGTCAGATGGTTGCAGGTCAGAATGGGTGATACTTCTGTGCCGGTAACCCTTTTCGGTGTAGAGTCAGATACTAAAACATTTGTACACCGCATGGTCTCTTATGATGCGTTGGAAGTACCAACCATTGATGCATATGATGCTATATTGAGTGAAGGTGCGGTGATGCTTCAGCCAAAAGAACGTGAAGCGGTTATCTTGACCCAGTTTGATGTTTTGGAAGCGGAATACAATATTGTCATTGAAAGAGATACTGCTCTGCTTGCCGAAGTCGTTGCGATCACTGAAAACCCTAAAGCACTTGTAGGTACTTTTGATGAACTCTTTCTGGAACTTCCGCCTGAAGTGATCATCACTTCAATGAAAGAACATCAGCGTTATTTTCCTGTTTTTGAGAAGGGGAAGATCGCCAATAAATTTGTAGTGGTTTCCAATGCCTATACCGATGACTATACAAAAGTGATTGCCGGAAATGAACGTGTCCTAAAACCGCGTTTGGCAGATGGACTTTTTTTCTACCAGAATGACTTGAAGAACGGTCTCTCTACAGACGGACTTGAAAAAGTACAATTCATCGACGGTCTCGGTTCTCTTGCAGATAAGATCACAAGAGAAAAAAATATTGCCATCCGTCTGCTTGCGCTTTATATGGATAAAGTAGAAGCCCAAACAGGTAAAAGTTCGGCTGAACTTGAAAAAGCCATGGACAGAGCCGTGAACCTTGCGAAAGCGGATCTGATGTCTGAAATGGTATATGAATTCACGGAGCTTCAGGGACTTATGGGGTATTACTATGCCAAAGCACTGGGTGAAGATGAATTGGTATATTCAGCTATTAAAGAGCAGTATATGCCAGTGGGAGAAGGTGCTGAACTTCCCTCTTCCATTTTCTCTTCGATCGTTTCGATGAGTTCTAAGCTGGATACACTTCTTGGACTCTTCTCTGTAGGTAAGATCCCGACAGGTTCCAAAGATCCGTTTGCATTGAGACGTGCGGTGAACGGAATCGTCCGTATGGTTATCGCGTATGACCTGCCATTCAACATTGATGATGTGATCGTATTGCTGAAAGATGCGTATGCTGACTTTGATACAGAAATACTTACCGACTTTATTATTGAACGTATCAATAAGTCACTGGATGCAAACCCGTCGGTGATCGCTGCAGTACTTGCATCGGGTGAGAGAGATATCAATGAGATCGCTAAAAAAGTAGCTGCATTGAATGAGATCGTTTCTTCGGATACCTTTAAAGAGCAGTTCTCTACTTTCAAACGTGTGGCGAATATCTCTAAAGATATAGACTTGGAAAGTGACTTGCGTATTGATACAACACTTTTCCAAGAAGATGCTGAAGTAAATCTTTACACTGCTTATGAAAAAGTGATCAATCAGGATTACGCAGATTATAAAACACAGTTTGAAGCACTCTTTGGACTCAAACGTGAGCTGGATGGCTATTTTGATGATGTGATGGTCAATACGGATGATGAAGCCTTGAAAAAGAACAGACTCAATACCATTGCCTCCATTTATAAAACTTTTAAAGATATCGCAGACATTAAAGAGATCACGGTTTAGAGGATATGCCTCAAACCTATGATACCATTGTCATCGGAGCAGGGATAGCAGGATGCTGTACTGCTTTTATGCTGCAGAAAAAAGGGCAGAAAGTCCTTCTTGTAGACAGATCTGCTACAGCGGCTACCGGCGGTTCCGGTGCAGCAGGTGCGTTTGTCTCTCCCAAGATCGGGAAAGGTTCTCCTCTTCAAACCCTTACCAATGAAGCTTTTCATTTTGCCAAAGATTTTTATCTCAAACATTTTCCGGATCATTTTCATCAGACAGGTGTGATCCGTATTCCCAAAGATCTTGAAGATGCTGATAAATTTGAAATTTATGAAATGCATAATGATTCAAAATACCATTGGGTGGAAAAGTCTGAGTTGGAAGACTTGGGGATCTATAATGCAGAAAAGAGTTTTCTGTTCGAAGAGGCTGGGGTCTGTGATGCTCCGGAAATGTGTGCTGGCATTTTGGAACAGGTATCTTTCAAACAGTTTGATATAAAAGAGCTTGAGCACAATGGTACAAATTGGATTCTTCTGAATGCTGCACGTTTAACATTGAACGCTCAAAATATCGTTTTGTCTACGGGCTATCAAAATGACCTGTTTGATATGCGCTATATGGGTGTTAAAGGTACTTGGGGGTCTCGTGGAGACTATAGCAGTGATTTGGATCTAAAGGTCTCTATACATAAAAGCATTTCTGTTTCAGCCAATGTTCACGGCATTATTAAAATTGGTGCAACACATGTCAAGTCAAAAGAAGCTTGTATGACCTGTGACGGAGAACCTTTAAAAGGGCTTTTTGAAACGGCTTCTCAAATGGTTGACAGCAGTGACTTCGTACTAAAAGAGACTTTTTGCGGTATGCGGGCAGGTTCCAAAGACTATTTTCCTTTGGCAGGAAAAGTAATAGATGTACCTTTTATGCTTCAAACATACCCCGCTATTGTTCGGGGAGCCAAGCCCCCTGTAAAACATATGGCAAATCTGTTTATCTGCAATGGTGTGGGAGGCAGAGGTTTCGTTTTTGCCCCCTTGATGGCAGAGTGGCTGTCAGAAATGATTGTTGAAAATAAAGAGATAGACAAAAGGGTTGATCCGGATAGACTTTTTTTAAAGTGGTGTAGAAAACTGTAGGGTGCGTTTCCCAACGCATTATCCGAAAATGCTAATTTTCTGGCTTATCCCAAGTTTCCCATAAAGGCTGTTCTGAAATATGAGGAAACCCATCTAAAATTTCCTGGGGTTGAAATTTTGGTTTGTAGGCAAATGCTTTACATCCCTCTACCCAGTAGCCAAGATAGATCCAGGGAAGTTCCAATATCTTTGCCAGTTTGATCTGATAGAGCAAAGAGTATGTTCCCAGTGACAGAGATGCATAATCAGGATCATAATAAAAATAGATAGAAGAGATACCGTCATCCAGTATATCGATGAGATCAACTCCTACAAGTTTTCCGTCTATCACATAGAGTACCTCTTTCCCAAAATCATTGGCCCCGTCAACAAAATTTTCATGGTATTCTCTTTGAGAGATGTTTCGGTGTGTCCATCCATCTTTTTCGTGTTTGTGGGCATGGTATTTATTATACAGGTCTATATGTGTTGATGTTAAAGAGGGTGCCTGAACAATGATCTGTGTCTCTTCATTTTTTCGTAAGATTTTTCTCTGTGATTTGCTGAATGTGTGATCCTGAACATTGATACGAATGCTTTTACATTCATTGCATCCGTTGCAGATAGGGTGAAAATAGTATTTGCCGAAACGTCTCCAACCCCTTGCTATGACTGCAGTAGCAAATGTCTTGGAGGCATTGTCTACATACTTGTAATGCATACGTACTTTTTTGTCAGGAAGGTAGGCACAGTCATAGTCCAACATGGAAAAGTCTGTTGATGGAGGGTTGAGTAAATCTAGTTCTTCGTTCATAATCGCGATTATACTCAAATTGTTGTAAAATTATATAATTTTAATCCAAGGTTCTTTTTTTGTTTCTTTATCAACCTACTTCCGGTTACTGCTACAACAGTGATTCCATTTTTCTATATGATTTCATTTCAGGTTTCAATCCCAAAGGAAAGCTTTTGGATATAGGATGTGGTGTGGGGATCATCTCTCTGCTTCTAAGCCGTGATTTTTCTGTTGAAACGACCATTATCGACAAGCAGAAAAAGATGCTGGATTATGCGATACACAATTTTTCATTGAATGGCTTGAAAGCAGAAGCACACTTGGATGATTTTACGACTTTCCGGACGGAAGAGAGATATGATTATATTGTCTCCAATCCGCCTTTTTACGATCCGTCAGTGTCACAAAGTGAAAATACACATTTGAATATTGCACGTTATTCCCACCATCTTCCGATAGAATCACTCGTGAAAAGAGTCAAAACTTTTTTAAAGCCGAAGGGATGGTTTATTTTCTGTTATGATGCAAAGCAGATTGATGTACTGTTGCAGCATTTGAAAAGTTATGGTATAAATCCTGAGAAGATACAGTTTGTACATTCAAAATTGGACAGGGATTCCAAACTGGTCATGATCGCAGCACGGAATAATTCAAGATCCATGACGCAGATATTACCACCTTTTGTGGTTTTTGATGAAAAATCTGTATATAGAGAAAAAGCGATGAAAGCGTTTGAAAAAGCAAATACGAACAGTATAAAAGGTGATTTTGAATGATCAAAAATGAAGTGTCGGTAATGGAAAATGTGAAGCCTGAATCCAGCTTGATAGAAGATGAAGGATATAAATACAAGTTTGATCCTTCTGCCTGTGAGGCTTGCGGAGGGCATTGCTGTACAGGCGAGAGCGGTTATATCTGGGCTAAATATGCAGAGATAGAGAAGATGGCAGACTTTGTTAACCTTAGGGTAGAAGATTTTGCTACAATGTATTTAAGAAAAGTGAAACATCGCTATTCTTTGATTGAAAAGAGACTGGCAGCAGATAATTATGCTTGTATCTTCTTTGATGAAGAGAAGAAGCGCTGTTCGATCTACCCGGTGCGACCGTTACAGTGTCGTACCTTTCCCTTTTGGGAACAGTTTAAAAATGATGAAGATGAGGTAAGAAAAGAGTGTCCCGGAATCGTATAATTATGACTGTGATCAGTCTGCTGCTGTTAAGCGGTATTTTACAGGCTAAAGAATTAAGAATTATCTCTGAAGATGAACTGATAGTACAGGGGCTGTTCTTTGATGAATACAAAGCCTATGAGAACAGCAGGCAGATATTTGGAAAACTGTATGATGATACGGGGGCAAAAGAGTATCTTTTTAGAGAAATGACCTCTGCACTGATGGCAGGTACTCACATAAAACAGAGTATAGACAGGCTGAAGGCATGGGATGCAAAAAATCCAAATAGCCTGGAAGTAAAACGTTTGCTTATTCCTCTCTATTTAACGAACAGGCAGATAAAAGAGGCTAAAAAAGAAGCGGCATATCTTATTGAAGCATCTGACATGCCGATGGATCTGGATCTTGCTTCTAACCCCTATCTCTATTCCGGTGAATTCAAAAAAGCGCTGGATCTCTTAAACGAAGCGTATACAAAATCATTAAATGAAGATGTGCTTTTACGTATGTCTGTGATCATGGATGAATATACGAATGAAAGAAAAAAAGCCATACAGCTTCTTGAGGCACATCGTCGTATGAATCATGTTGTCTCTGATCAACTCTATTTCAAACTCTTGTCCCTGTATATCAAAGAGAACAATATCGACGGCGTACTGGATACCTATAAAGTACTGTATGAAAAAGACAAACAAGACAAATACCTCACGAAGATCATAGAAGCCTATGCCTACAAAAGTGATATAAATGGCGCTATCGTTTTTTTAGAAGAAAATGGAGGTTCCGACAAGATACTTTATGATCTCTATAAAAATAAAAAACAGTTTGATAAAGCTTTAAAACTTGTAACAAAATTCTACAGTAAAGATCATGATCCGAAGTGGTTGGCTGAAAAAGCAATACTGACCTTTGAAAAAGCAACGGATAAGGATGATAAAAAGATGATTGCAATGGTTGTCAATTATTTTGATAAAGCGATATCAGAAGGTGTAGATGACAGTCTTTATCTCAATTATTACGGGTATACGCTTATTGATAAAAATATTGATATCAAAAAGGGTATGAAGATCATTTCAGATGCTTTGGTTCAGCAGCCGAACAATACCTATTACCTTGATTCTTTAGCCTGGGGTTATTATAAAGAAAAAGCCTGTAAAAAAGCCTACAACATGATGAAAAAAGTTGTGGATATGGAAGGTTTGGATGAACCTGAGATTTCTGAACACTGGGAAGCCATACAGAAGTGTCAGTCGAATAAATAACTTCTCATTAAAGATAAATTCTTTATTTGATATAATTTTGTGGAATTTAATTATAGTTTAAAGGTATTAAAACCTAGTAATCTATTTAGGTTCAAAAGTGTAGATATTACTTACTATAGAAAATACAAACAGGGGAAATACAAAATGACAAAATTGACTAAGTTAATAGTGATAGGAACAAGTAGTTTATTATTAAATGCTTGTGGGGGAGGTAGCGCTAGTACATCAATAGAGAATACTACAGGTACGACAAGTGGAACAGAATTAACTGTTGGAGCAAAGATAACTAAAGCAGAAAATATATTGCAAGAACTTAGAACACAAGCACTTTCAGTTATAAACTACAATGACTCAGGTACAGCAGGTTATTTAGATACAGAGGCATTAAATATAAATACAGCATTGGAAGATTGTTCTTTAAATACTGAGAATACAGCTGAGACACTCGCTACGCTAATAGATAATTCGGGCTCTATGCTGGATAATAATACTTCAAGTACACAGGATGATCTGGGAGACAATAAATCTTTAAAAATAAAGTGTGATACTACAACAAGAACTTGCACCTATTCGTATACAAAAGAGGATGTAAGTATGTATAGTGGTACTATAGTCTTGCCAGATATAAATGATGAAACAAACCCTGGTAATTTTACTAGTGTGCAAGGACAATTCAATGGTACTATCCCTGTCTTCAATGATGATAGTACTTATGGTACAGCTCAAATGTTTGATCTGGATTTAACCGTAACAAAAACTGAAGCAGGTGCAAATATAGAAGTATCTAATGTTTCTTTGGCTGAAAATACTGCGCTTGTCGGGATTTCAGCCATGTCTATCACAGCAGTATATGACTATGATAGTACAATTGACGATATAACGTCAGGATATATAAAACTTAATTCTGTGACTTTTAATGGGCAGTGTGGTAACTATAGCGCTATCGGAACACTTAAAACTACGGATTATGTTGAAAATGAAACTTTATTACAGGGAGAAAATAAAAATCTGTTACCTAGTAAACTCTCTTTTAATGGAAGTTTAACCAATACTTCAACTAAGGGTAAAATCTCTGGTTTAGTGAATATTGACTGGAAAAATGCTGCTACTATGGTAGAAAATGGAGATCCTGAAGTTGATATTTCTGTCGATGGTATTTTGGCTATGCCTGAGAGACCAGAGATGACTCTCGAGCTTACTTACAATAATGCTGTGGCGACTGAGGCAACATATCATAATTTTACAGCTAGCTACAGCTATGATGCACTTGTAATTGATACCGTAGGCATGTTAGATAAAGAAGGCGTAAATGGTCATATTACCATTACTACCAACAATGGTGTTGAATTTAAAATTATTATATCAGGTGAAGATATCGTTGAGGGTAATGCCGAAACTGGAACAGGGAGTATCGTAACTGTTGATGGAACAATTATAGGAACTTTGGAATACCGTTCAGAAATTGTTGTTGTTAAATATATAGATGGTTCTTTTGAATCTATTCCGTAACTTTGTAACCTTAAAAAGAAGTATTGTATTAATGGTACTTCTTGGAAGTACTCCTCTTTGTGCTGATGTACTTTCTTTTTTTAATCCAGACTACTCTCAAAATAAATCCTATGCAACTTCATTTCAAACATTTATAGCCAATGACCCCGTAAGTGTAGAAGCACTTTTTAATGACTGGGAAGGTGATTTTCACCCTAAGGATGGAACTAATCTTGCACTTGAAAGCAGTCGTTTTGATATAGGTGCAGTACTGAAAAATAACTTGTATATAGGGTACACTTATAGACATGATGTTTTTATTTCGGCTTCTCATGATTTGACAGTACTTAACAAGCTCATTAAAAATAAACTGGATTTACCAATAGATAAAAACTTTGACCTCTCTTTGGATATTGAAGGGTTTGAAGCGCAAGGTATTGTGTTAGCTAAAGAGTTTACATTTACACTGAATGAAGAAAGTTCACTTTCTGTATCTTTGTCCACTTCATTTCTCTATGCCAGCAATATGCAGGATGGAACCCTTTCTGGTGTTGCGAGTGTATCCTCAAAAAAGGATTATGACTTTTATGCAACTTCTAAGTATTTCTACACCCATAATTATCTTTATGATTTAAGTGTAGATAGATCTTATGGGCTTGGTTTTACTACACACATGACACTTGCCTATCAATATAATGATTTTTCTATGCTTTTTATTGCTAATGATATTTTTGGAAGAATATATTGGGATAATTTACCCTATAGTTATGTTGAAATGAGTTCTGCAAACAAATATTATGATAAAGATGGTTATGTCCATTATAATCCAACTATTTGGGGGTATGAGACCCAGGAGAATTTTGTACAGGAACTACCTTTAAAATTGCATGTACAGGCAAGTTATATCATAGTGGATAAATATGCTATAAGTGCGGGTATGCAGTATATGTATGAGACTTCTCTACCTTTTGCAGAGTTAAGCTATATGCCGGATGACGGAGAATTATATTATATGTCTTACGAAAGTAGATTTGGTAGTACAACCCTTGGTATGCAGTATCATAACATATCCGTTTCTTTAAGTGCAGATAAAATAATTGCTCCCTCTTCAGTCGGTACGCAAGTATCAGCTTTTTTAAATTTCTAGCAGATTTTAAAATAGAAGAAAATAAAAAGGATATTTCGGATTATGTAAAAACACTTTATAGTGAGAAAATGATCATATAGTAAAAACTAACAGCTTTCTTAAATAGATCAAATTTGGAAGTGCTTCCAAAGTAAAATAATATTTACTTACTTAAGATATAATACAAAAAAATTTAGCCTAAGGTAGATGTATGGCGCAGATATTAGATGAAATTATTAAAAAAACCAGAGAAGATCTTGAAAAAAGAAAAGTAGATTATCCTGTTGAATGGCTAGGCCGTTCACTTGCATTTAATCCTTTTGTTCCTAAAGATGTTCAATCAGCATTAAAAGCAACAGAAGAGAATCCCTACCGTATTATAGCTGAAGTAAAAAAAGCGAGTCCCAGTAAGGGAGTGATACGTGAAGATTTTGACCCTATGGTTATTGCACAGGCGTATGAAAAAGGCGGTGCTGACTCTCTTTCCATTCTGACAGAACCACATTTTTTCCAGGGTGACAAAGAGTATCTTGGAATGGTACGCCGTTATGTGAGCATCCCCTTGCTTAGAAAAGATTTCATTGTAGACAAATACCAGCTCGTTGAAGCATTGGCATTTGGAGCAGACTATGTACTCCTGATCGCCATGGCACTGTCGCGTAAAGAGCTTAAAGAGTTGTATAACTATGCCAGACACTTGGGATTGGACGTACTTGTAGAAGTACACAACAAAACGGATCTGGTTAAGGCTATCTTTGCCGGAGCGGAGATCATCGGTATCAACCATAGAAACCTTGAAACATTCGAGATGGATATGCGTTTGACAGAAAAACTTATCCCCCTGATTCCCAACGGAAAGATCATCGTAGCAGAATCCGGGATCAACGATCATGAAACGGTGGTTGAAATTTCAAAAATGGGCGCAGATGCTTTCCTGGTCGGTGAACACTTCATGAGACAGGATGATATTACTGCGGCGATCCGCCAGGTCAAATACGGAAAACAGTAGTTTCCCTTCTCCCCCCTTATGTAAGTATTTCCATTATGGGAATATTTACAAATAGACCAGTTTTAGATATCCTATGTCAATAACACCAGTAAAAGGATACGCAAATGTCTAAAACAGCACCCAAATTAAAATTATTTACAGTTTGTTACAGACCACCTTTCTCTGAAACTATGGATAGGTTTATTATAGATCATATTGTATCTTCCATGGTTTCGCCACATAAAGGCAAACTGGAAGAAAGAGAAACAG
>JAMONL010000133.1 GCA_027065815.1 Sulfurovum sp. | reverse complement strand
ATTCACAGGCAGGTGATACGATAAGCTATAGCATCACCATGGAGAACACAGGGGAAACGACAGCTTTCGCTACAGATTGGAACGATACGCTGCCTGAACACTTAGGAGAAATATCCAATGTGCAACTCAGTGGCACTGCGTACCAAAGCGGTACAAACACATCGTTAGTCAATGCAGACTTTGTACTTTCAACTGTTAATGCAACAGATGATACGATTTCCCTGCCGGCCTTTGATTTGCCTGTCGGTAACACTTTGACCATTACCTTTGATGCGATCTTACAACCCAATGTTGTTGCAAATGAAATACTCAATAATAATACTACTTCAGCATGGAAAAGTGTCTTTGGAACTGGTTCACGTGATGGAACAGATGGGATAGGAAATGGGTTAAACAATTATGCCGCCGAGGCGAATGCATCCATGGAAGTGAATGCTACAATTGCCATCCAGAAAAGCTTACTCGGGAAAACGACATACACGATCGGTGAAGAGCTTACTTATAAACTCAGTGTCTACTTTATACGTGGGATCACCCCGGATGTGAATGTGACAGATATTCTCCCTGCCGGGCTTACTTATATCTCTCATCATACGCAATCTACCAATGCCGGATTAACCTTTGCTTCCGATATAAAAAGTGGAAGCGGTCAAATGGTTGTTATCTCTCTGGGAGATGTGAGTAATACTGCGACCAATGATGATCATATCGATATAGAACTAAAAGTCAGAGTAGACAATGTCGTGGGTAACCAGGATGGAAATCAGACTGTAAATGGTGGTGGTAGTCCTGCAGGTACGTCGGTTACTGCCAAATTTAATACCCCGGGAGTAGGTACGACTGAAGCTTCTGTAATCAATCCGGTGATCTTTACTATTACTGAACCGGCGATCAATGTTATAAAAACTGTAACACCGGATACTCAGGCACTTGGAGATGAGGTTACCTACACTATTCACGTGACCAATGGCGGTAGTAGTACGGCATATGACATTAACCTGACAGACACACTGCCGACAGGTTTGACTTATGTAGATGGAAGTGCAAGTGATCCGGTGACCCATATCGGACAGATATTAACCTTTGAAGTGGCACCTTTGGCATCAGGAGCATCTCATGATATACGCTATAAAGCCAAAATAGAAACAACTGTTGACCCAATACAACCATTGGTCAATAGTGTCTATACGGTTTACGGAAGTATCCAGGATTCGAATGGCTCAATTAATGGTGGTCGTAATGGTATAGATGGTATTGGACCGGATGCTACTACGCTGAATAATTATGCCTTTGAATCCAATGTCTCACTGCAGCCAAACACTGATGCACTTACTCCTGAAAAAAGTATGACATGGTCATCAGATGAAAATAATGATGACGTGATCTCTGCGGGAGATCACCTCTCTTATGGACTTTTGGTCACAAACAATCTTGGCTATGCTGTAGGTGATGTGAATGTCACAGATACCCTCAGCCAGGATGTCACACTTTTGCTGAACAGTATTGCAATTGATGGTGTAGCCATAGGTAATGATACTCAATGGACCCAAGCAGGTACATGGTATACCTATGCGGCCGCAGATGTAACATTGAGCTATGACAGCGGTCTAAATTACTTTGAAGTTTATTGGCAAAATACGCTTAATGCGGGGCAGATACTGGATGTTACTTTTGATGTCAAGATCAATGATGGGAATATAACAACCATTGTTTTTGGAGACAATACGACAAATGTATTGAATGCCAAACCGCTTGTAGATGCCAATACGACCATAGAGAACCTCTTTATCGTAGATTCCAACAGAACAGTACCGACACCATCCAATGAAGTGAATGTTGCGACCGATCAGAGGGGTGTTGCAGGTACACCAGTGAAAGTATTGACAGCGACCGATCGGGACTTTACCGATCCGGGAGATATGAACCTGATGAATACTCCTCCGGTAGCGGTGGGTGAGATCATCGACGTTATGCTTGACTTTAATTTCACTGGCGGAACCACAAAAGCAGTAGTGCTTAGAGACAATTTTGACCGAAGTCAGTTTGTAAGAGTGACTGAAGCAAATCTTACGCGATCATGTGATGATATGTGGGTAGGGGACTTCAACAGTACATTTGATACAGATACGACCATTTCTGTAGAAAATAATATTACCGATACTTTGAATGGTTTTGAACTGAAGATAGGTGATATCTTCAACCCACATTATCAGGATATGAATATGACTTGTAGTCTGCAATTGACATTCAGGTTGAGAGTAGATAACAATGCTTCTGTACAGAAAGGTATACAGCTTGACGACAACGGATCGGTCAGCTTCAGTGAATACCATGCTGTCAGCAATAGTTCTTCAACGTCTGAACTGTATTCACCAAACGTAGGTGTGATGGTGGCTGAAGCGGATGTTGAGGTGACCAAGAGCGTGGATCCTATGACTGCGAAAGCGGGGGAGCAGGTGCTTTATACTTTAAATGTGTGTAATGATGAGAGTAATGCAACATCCAATACCGCAGCAGCATTTGACTGGACTGTCACAGATATATTACCTATAGAATTTGATCTGAGCAGCAGTGGGTATGTACCAAACAGTATGGGTACAGGTGCAACTGTAACGGTTGACTTGGGAGCCTTGCCGAACTTGAATGCTACGATCGATAGATTGGATCATGGAGAGTGTATACGCATTGATTACAATGTCACGGTTACCGGTGCCGCACAGTTTGAACAGGATATCAATAATACTGTCCGTGTAGAAGCGACCTCTCTTCCGGGTATTGTACCGGGAGAAAGAACAGGAACAGGAACACCGCCATTAAATGACTTGAACAATACTTCGACGGCAACACTGAAAGTGGAAGCACCGGGAGTGAGAAAAGATATAGTTGCCCAAAAATCGTATTACTCGATCGGTGACATCGTTACGTACAACATTACACTTGCCTTTACAGGAAGCGCACGGGAGCTTGAGATCGTAGATCATTTTCCTGTTGGTTTGGCGTATGTACCAGGCTCTGCGAGATTGCGACTGCCTGCGGATGCAAATGTCTCTTATGACCCTCCACATGAGAGTGGTAATGGTTATGACTGGACGTTTGTATTGGGTGATCTCAATATCACAACTGCCGGAAACCTTTACCTGGAAGTGAATACTACTGTAGAGGATATTCCTTCAAATATAAATGGTGTGAAATTGACCAACGCGCTGGATATGCATTTTATAGATCCGAATAGCGGTGCTTCTGTGGATATCAATGCCATCTCACCTGCAATGACCATAGGTGAACCAGAGTTGCGTGTCAGCAAAACGATCACAACGGATCTTTCTGTCCCAAAAAATGTGGGAGATGCCATCTCTTATGAGATAGAGATCACGAATACCGGTACAACAACCGCATACTATGTGGAGTGGGAGGACAAAGTACCAGTGCATACCGGAGAGATTTATAACCCTCATCAGGTAGTGCATGCAGGAACAGCATATGAGACCAATACGACCACGCCTATTACGGATGCGAATTTCAGCATTTCAACGGTAGATGAACCGGATGATAAAATCGCTCTGATCCTTTTCGATCTTTCACCGGGGGCAATGCTTGTCATCACTTTTGATACGATCATCCAGCCTAATGTCATACCGGCAGAAACACTGGTGAACATTACAGGGGCAACAACTCAGAGTATGGTATCTGGAGGCAGAAAACATACCGGCATACACGGTGATAAATATGCTTCTGCCGCAAGCGTGTCCTTCAGCATCAACAAACTGCCTGAAGCGAAAGATGACGGTTGCTACAGAGTGACCAGTTACACGACATATACTTGGGATATTGCTGCGAACGATAAGCTGGGAGATGGTACCAGAGCCGAACATACCTGGAGACTTATTACGCCTCCTCATGATGGCATAGTAAGCATCAGCAAAGATGGTTATGCGACCTATACGCCAAATGCGAACTATAACGGTTCGGACAGCTTCAGGTATGAAATAGAAGACGCCAATGGCGATAAATCACAAGCCAGTGTCTGTATAGATGTAGATTGTGCTTCATCTCAAACATCTGACGGTGGAGATGCTTATAGTATGTGGATCATGTTGACACTCATGTTCCTAACTGCTATGATAGGTTTATATTATGTAAGAAAAGAGGAGCAGGATAATGTATAAGATTTTATTAAGAACAGGTTTGGCAATGACACTTTTTTCTTTCCTGAATGCAGGTGGAGGGAAAGGTCTTTCTCCTGTACTTGTACCGGTGGTTCCCATAGAAACGGTTGATCCAAGTCCATGGTATATTGGTGCGGGATTACTTATAGGGAGATATAATTATTGTGAAGGTGGATGTGAATATGAAGATGTCACCTATGGGCTTATGGTGCGTGGTGGGTATGAGTGGAACCAGTACATTGGTGTAGAAGCGAGAGCTTTAAGTACCTTTTGGGATGCAGACCCTCTAGGTGGTGAAAAACTTCAGCATGTAGGTATATTTGCCAAACCTTCGTATCCTTTAGGAGAAGATGCAAACGTGTATGGACTTTTGGGCTATGGATGGACAAAAACAAGTACGAATAGCCCCTATTTACCAGAGATTGATGAAAAAGGTTTTTCCTGGGGGATCGGGTTTGAATATGACCTCTCAGACAAAGATGACGACTACATAGAAAATGGTAACTACGACAGAGAATTTGACGGACAGGCAGACCATGAGAAAGGCTGGGGTCTTTTCATCGATTATCAGCGTCTCCTTGTAAAATCGGGAATACCGGATATGGATGTCCTTTCTGTAGGTGTGACGTACGACTTTTAGATCTCCTTTTTCATTCAAAACAGAGGCTCTGTGGATCTCATGGAGTCTCTTTCCTTCGGTTTTCTTTTTTGTAGTATAATAAAAAATAGGAGATAGGCATGAGTGTAAAAAATATATTTTTATTTCCCCCTGTTTTGTTGATCGTTTTATATTCTTCATTACTTAATGCAGCTTGCATTCCTTATCCTGCAGCAACGGGTAATGTGGATCAAGATTTTACCTGTACGGGGAATATAACAAGTTGGCAATATTTTTATGGCGGCAGTGATAAAGTAAAATTAACGGCGGTCACGGGAAATACAGTATATTGGTTGGATGATGCAAATCATGGATCAGATACAGATGGCAGTGATACTTTTATCGTACATGATAGCATCTTCAATTTTGCTTTTGGTTTTGGAGGTGATGACCGATTTGAGATCTATGATTCGAACTTCAGTAATATCTATGCCGATACCAATCCAAACTGGGTGGATCAGAGAGGTAATGATACGATCTATATAGAAAATTCAGTCAGTAATGGCTGGATACTCGGTGGTAATGACAGTGATACGATCACGATCAAGGACAGTCGCGTCTCTTTTGTTGCCGCAGGATATTCCGATATTCTTTCCGACCTTCCTGGATATATTGATTATACGCCGTATGATGGAAATGATACGATCATTTTAGACAATGTGGATTTTTCTGAGCCGAACTATTATTATACTGACAGACCGGGAGCGGTAGAAGGTGGTAAAGACGATGATCTGATAGTCTTTAAAAATGGCGGAAGTGCCTATGGTGTGACAGGTGGACATGGGAATGATCGGATCATTGTAGAAGATGATATGCTTTTTAATGCCTGTATATTTACGAATGAGCGGGGAAATGCTGTGGCCTGTGGTATCTATGGGGATGAGCCGTATGCTGCTGAACCCAATGCAACGACGATCGCCCTGCACGGAAATGATGAGATCATTATCAATGCGGGAGATCTTTCCGGAATAGTCGTCAATGGAGGGAATGGATCTGACCTGCTCAGTATTGCTGCAGCAGTTCAGCTACTCGATACGAATCTCAGTGGCGGAGATGACAGGAGCATTGCTGACGGTTTTGTGGACAGACTTGTTTTTGATAGCTGGATTGGTGATCTCAACGGTTCACAGCTTCAGAACTGGGAAACTGTCGTTCTTGATAATCTCAGTGAGATCACATTTCTCGATGATAATGTCACGGTAGGATATGAAACAGGGGTTGATCCTGTAACAGATCTCCCTTATGGGCTTGTGTTACAGAATAATGCTTCTCTGAAAATATCACATGATCTTAAAATAGACGGTAATGTATATAACAATGCCATGATTGATCTTCAGTTGGACGGAAACCTGCCCCATACAGTATTGACTGTTGAACATAACTATGATAGCAATAATGGGATGATCCTTATGGATACAGTATTGAACGATGCGGCCACTTCTTTATCAGATGTATTACTGATCAAGGGAGATACTTCAGGTAAGACAATGTTGAGTATTCACAATGTTAACGGTTTTGGCGGGCAAACCCCAACAGGCGACAATGAAGGTATCCTAGTTGTGGAGGTAGAGGGAGCTTCTAATGGTGAATTCTATTTAGAATCTGATCCCAGTGTAGGGGAGTATTTCTATAAACTGGTAAAAGGTTCCAGCGGAAACTGGTATTTGAAATCCTATAAAACACTGCCCATACCACCAGAAGATATTATCGATACGCAGGATTCTCATTTGACTGTTAACAGTTACAGTGTACATAAGGGGCAGTTGCCTGGACCAGGTACAGACACAACATGTTCCGGACCGTTCACCTATGAACTGCTTGACGATGTGAAATACGGTGAGCTTACCCTCAATCCTGTGACAGGGAATTACACCTATATACCTCAACCAGACTACTATGGTGTAGACAGTTTCAACTATCAGATCATATCGGATCAGTGCAGTAAGGCATCAAATGTCGCTACAGTAACGATCTTGGTTGATTGTGCATCGTCACAGACTTCGGACAGTGGCAGTGCATTTGGTTTAATGCATATCCTTGTGATGTTATTCTTTACCCTCAGCATTGGATCATATTTTATGTCTAAAGATGAAAGAAGAGGCTGATGACAATGGATTATCAGACTCTTTTTAAAAAGACCAGAGACCTGACGTTACTTTTTGTAGAGGATTATGAACCTTTACGAAATGATATGGCAGAGATATTTGAAGATCTGTTTCAGACAGTAGAGATAGCTTCAGATGGTAAAGAAGGGTTTTCTGTCTATCAAACATTTTATCAAAAGTATGGAAAGTATTTTGACATTGTGATGACCGATATCCAAATGCCGTTAATGAATGGAGTAGCCTTAAGTAAAGCGATACACGAGGTGAATCCGGATCAGCAGATCATTGTCTTGTCCGCACATACCGACAGTGAGTATCTACTTGAACTGATCAATATGAATATCTCACAATTCCTTACGAAGCCTATTGAACATGAATCTCTGATGGAAGTACTTTGTATGGTAAGCAATAAGGTGAATGCAAACAGAGAAGACACTCCTGAAGATCTTGTATTGATCGATCTGGGGGAGGGTTACATATGGGATACAGAAACATCAGTACTTTACAAAGGTGAAACTGTGATTACTTTGACGCGTAACGAAATATTGTTGATGCAATTATTGGTTCGAAAAAAAGAACAGATCTGTACCAATGAAGATATTTTGAATGATTTTTATGCAAACAATATTGATATTAGTGAAACAAGTATCCGGAATATGGTTTTCAAATTACGTAAAAAACTCCCATCTTCTGCCATTAGCAGTATTTATGCCATGGGATACAAGCTGACAACACATAATTAAGGGTATTTACTGCTAGTCTGTATTTTTAAAGATGATCTCAAAACAGACACCCTTGTCTTGGTTGATCATATGAAGTAAAGCATTATGATGTTCTTCGATCATTACTTTTGACATATAAAGTCCAAGTCCCGCACCATGTTTTTCCTCTTTTGTACTAAAGTAAGGTTCAAATATTTTTTTTGCTATCTCTCTGGGTATACCGCTCCCGTTATCACAGATACGGATAACACTGTTGGTTTTCTGGTAAAATGTTTCAATACTGATGATCGGATTTTGTATTTTCTTATCTAAAAAATTATATTCACTGTTTTTCAAAAGATTTAACAGTACCTGCATGACCTCATTGGGATACATGGTCACTTCAGGATTTACCTGTAGCTCTTTGATGATCTCTATACCATTTTTCCTCAAAGAATGTTCTATGACCTTTAATGCATTTTCGATAGGTGATACCAAAGGGGTAAGCTCTTTGTTTTTATTGGGGTTGAAGAAGTTTCTGAAATCATCCGTAGTGGTTGATAAATACTGGACAGAATCAATAATGCTGTCATGTTTTCGTTTCAAATACTCAAGAAATTTTTTTTGCTCTACGGGGTCATTCAGATTAAATCTACCACTCTCTATTTTTATATTGATCCCCATGATTGCAGAATTGATTGCACCAAGAGGTTGTCTCCATTGATGGGCGATAAGACTGAGCATCTCTCCCATGGCAGCCATTCTTTGTTTCTGCAGAAGCATTTCATCTTTTTCTCTGAGTGCTTCTATATTAAGATGAACCTGTTTTTTGAGTTTTTTATTGTATTGACGAAGGACATAATGGCTTATGAGTAGTAGTATCCCCAGAAGCAGGATAGGAGAAATGATCTTCCAGAAAGCCTGCATAGACGACTCGAGATCAGGACGGTCGAATTTTACAGATATCCAGTCATTGATAATATGTTTTTTAGTGTCATCTTTGACAAGATCGATCGACTTGTTAAGAATCTCCAATAATATGGGATCATCTTTATGCAGACCAATGCTCATTGCAATCTCTTCATGAAGCTGGGCAGCGATCTTTAATTGTGTAGGGAAACGTTTTTGTATCTGATAGGCAATTGTGGTCAGGGAATCCACAAAACCGTAAAGTTCACCACTTGCTACTTTTCCCAGACCCTCGACTAGTGTATCGATTTGAACGAAATTTACATTGAGATATTTATGCTGGAGAAGTTCACTGCTTGCATAATTCCTTAGAAGACCGATCTTCTGTTCTTTAAGCTTGGACATATCTGATACAAAAGATTTGTCATTTAACGTAGCGACAACAAGTGGATCTGTTAAATAAGGTTTTGTAAAACTCATAAAAGATGTACGAGATGGGGAAGAGCTTACAAGAGGTAAAATGTCACACTGATAATCTTTAAACAATGCTAAAGATTCACTCCATGTTTTGGTAGCAACAAGATGTATAGGTATTTTAATAAGTGTAGAAATCTGCTGCATATAATCAGAACTGATACCTATATATTTTCCGGACTTGATTGCTTCATAAGGCATCCAATGTGGATTAACACATATTTTGAGCGCTTTTTTCTTTTTCAGGAAGTGTTTTTCCTGAGTGGTCAAATAGAGAAAAGGTGAAACTTTTTCAGTTGATCCATTGGCAGCATAAAGAAATATGCTGAAAAAAAACGTCACTGAAAATAATTTAAAAAAATTCATATATTCTCTTTACTGTGACATTTCAGACACATTCTTGAGTTATACTATAGCATAAAAACAGTAAAGGGAAAAGATGAAACATATAGATGAATTAATGAAACTTAGTCAAAATCTGACAGTTCTTTATGTTGAAGATGACCTACTGCAAAGAGCAGAAATAGCAGAAATACTGCAAGATTTTTTTAAAGTTGTGATCTTGGCAAAGGATGGTCAAGAAGGTTTAGAAAAATATCTTTCTTATAAAGAGGAGAGTGGGGATTATCCTGATCTGCTCATTACAGATATCAGTATGCCGAAACTTACAGGTATAGAAATGAGTAAAATGGTTTTAGATCATAATTCTGAGCAATTGATCATCGTATTTTCTGCATATAATGATGTAAACTATCTTCTTGATCTGATTAACATCGGTATTGACTCTTATCTTATGAAACCGATGCGTTCCGAACCATTTTTAGAAGTACTGCGACGCGCAAGCAGAAAAGTGAATTATAGAAAAATGGCATTACAGTACACAAAAGAGCTGAAACAGCTTGCCTATAAAGATCCGTTGACTGGTATTGCAAACCGGCGTCGTTTTTTTGAAAAGGCCAGTGCATTGTTTTCCCAAAATATACGGGTCAATTCACCTCTCTTCCTTTTTATGCTTGATATAGATAAATTTAAAATGATCAATGATACCTTTGGACATGATATGGGTGATGAAGTAATAAAAGTCCTCGTTGACATAGTGAAAAAAGAGATTACAAACGATGAATGTTTTGCACGCCTGGGTGGCGATGAATTTATTATTATACTGAAAATGAATAAGGTAAATGCGTTAAGAAAAATTCAAAAAATAAGAGAGCATATCAATAGAATACATTATATTTTTAACACATCCATCCATTTTACAGTTAGTATCGGGATGGCTGAACTTACTTCTTATGATAGAGATATAGATAGTATGATCAAGCGGGCAGACATCAACTTATATCAGGAAAAAGAGTTCAAAAATGGTCCTTTTGCTGTCAATTTATAGATATTTGGAGAATATTTCAATAAAAATGACATTTATGTGACATTTATGTGACATTTATGTGACATTTTATTGGTATAATCATATGTTAAGTTCTTATATTTTAATAAATATAGAAAAAATATTAAGGTTAAATCATTCGTGAGGATGGGGTGGGAACCCATGGATTCTGTGAAGATTCTTGGATTATCGAGTTTAATTTAAAAGGGAAAAGGGAAAAATGAATTTTTTAAAATTTCTAATGGTGGCGTTGGTCATTATGGTAGGTTCTGCTTCTGCAGCTACACTTACATTAACAACAAAGTATGGTGCAACAGGCGGGTTGGCAGGTGATTTGAATAGTGTAGGAGATCAGGTCGATGGGCGTG
>JAMONL010000132.1 GCA_027065815.1 Sulfurovum sp. | reverse complement strand
ATTGGCATCGATCTCATCTAAAATAAGTATGCCTTGTCGTGTTGATTCTTTAGGGATAGTCGCCGCCATCAAGGCAAGCCGGACACGGTTGAATTCCCCGCCGCTGAGTGTATCAGTTCGTGAATTTCCAAGTATCGCATCTACAGCATCCAAGCCTGATTCACTGAGTACTGTCTGTTCAAAATCAAAGTGCAGTGCCGAAAGTTTCAAAGTTTTAAGATACGCTTTTAACACTTCTTCCAAAGCATTTGCCTCTTGTTTACGTGCCTGGGAAAGTCGGGAAGCAATAATAGTCAGTTCAGTGAACTCTATGTTCAAAAAAGATTCAAGCATACTCTTATCCTGCTCTATATGGGCATACCCTGCCAACTCTTTGACCTTGGCATCACGATATGCCAACGCTTCTTCAATGGATCCGTAACGGTTCTTAAGTATGCCCAGATCGGCAAGTCTGTCAAGAACCTCTTCCACATCGATCTCTTCCAGTTCATCTGCCAGATTTTCCGTCTCTTCAAAGTCTGCACGCAGCTGGTTCATCATTTCAGAGAACATGGAAACATCTTTGTCCAAAAGTCTGTAAACCTCTTCAACACTGGATTCAGCTGTGAAGATCGTATTTGCAGCGTTCAAAGCATCTTTGATCTTGTCAATACGGGAAAGTTGCTGTTTGATCTTCAGCAATGCTTCCTCTTCATCCATTTTCGGATCAATAGCATTGATCTTTTCTATCTCATACTTGGTAAACTCGATCAATTCTTCCCGCTTGGCTTCATTTTCTTTGATCTTATTGAGTTGCGCTGCTTTTTCTTTATAGTTTGCATAACGCTTTCTATATTCTTTCAGAGATCTTTTATAGACTTTATCTTTCGCACTCAAAACCGTATCGATCATATCTAAAAGTGTTTCTGAATCGAATCCGCCTCTGTCACGCACAGAAAGGTACTTCACATAGGGAGAAAACATCTCTCCAAGCAGTTTTTTAGAAATATTCTGTCCGTCAAGGAAATAACGGAGCTTCTCTTTTTTGACCGTTTTTATGGTCAGGTCATCTTCAAGCTGGAAAGCTTCATTTTTCAGTTTGGCAGGCTTTGCCAAAGTGACTTCACATAAGGCAGCTGCACCTTTTGAAGCATATCCGAAACCTGAGAGGATGGAAGACATCAAGACAGACTTCCCTGCGCCGCTTGGACCGCTGAACACGACAAGCCCCTGATCGAATTCAAGTTCAACCTCCGGGAATGTTACAAGATCACGGAAATAGAGTCTTTCTATCAATTCTCATCACCCCATTTAAGTTTTTCCCGAAGCACTGAAAAATAATTACGCTCTTTCCGATGTAGTAATTTTGCGCCTTCTACTGCTCCTTTGATAATAAGCACATCTCCCTCATGCATTACATAATCATCCTGTCCGTCTATCATCGCAATGACTTTTTCATCCGGTGAATCCAACTCAATGGTCATCTCGGCAGGGACCACCAAAGGACGCTGTGTCAGAGAATGTGCAGAGATCGGTGTTAAAATAAACGCTTTGGTCAAAGGGTACACCATAGGTCCCCCTACTGCCAGGTTGTAAGCGGTTGATCCTGTCGGCGTGGAAACGATCAGCCCATCACCTCTGTAGGTATTGAACCTGTCACCATCAATGGAAGCATTGATCTTTGCCATTTTGGAAATGACCGGTCTGGTGATCACGACATCATTGAATGCAAAGAATTTCTTTTCATTTCCCTCTTTGGTTCTAATGCATCCTTCTATCATCATACGGTCATCAATACGATACACCCCTGCAAAAAGCTGTTCCAGAAAGTTATCCACATCATCTATGGTAATATCAGCCAAAAATCCAAGATTTCCAGCATTGATCCCAAGTACTGGCTTGTGGAACCCGTAACTGCGACGCACAAGAGAAAGCAGTGTTCCGTCTCCACCGAGTGAAACCAGGAAATCTGATCTTTCACACATTGTTTCAAACGGCAAGCCTGCTTCACCTATGACTTTTGCTGATCTTTCTGCCAAAAGTACAGAAATACCCCTGGCTTCAAACTCTGCTTTAATACGTTCATAAAGCGGTTTTATGTCAGGATCATTTGGTTTAAGTATAAAACCCGCTGTATTGATCTGTTTCAATTTTTGATTTCCCATAATTTTCCTATTGACAATAATTACTGTTAGATTATCATAATGTTGCTTGGGAGGTTCAAAAAGCTTTCAAATTGACATCTTTTCATTTTAGATATCTTGGAATGTGTCACGAATCTT
>JAMONL010000131.1 GCA_027065815.1 Sulfurovum sp. | reverse complement strand
AGGTTGGAAAACGTAAATTTGCAAAAGTAAAGGTAGGGTAATGGAATTGAAATCTTTTAAGATCGGTAAATATACGATTGAAAAACCTATTATTCAAGGTGGAATGGGTGTTGGTATCTCCTGGGATCAATTAGCAGGGACAGTCAGTAAAGAAGGTGCTTTGGGTGTGATAAGTTCTGTAGGTACAGGGGTGTATAAAAACCGTGAATTTACAGCACATGTGGCTAAGCATGGTCAACCTATTGAAGCAGATAATTTCTATTCAGGGGATGTCCTTAAATTAATTTTTAAGAATGCCAGAAAAATATGTGGTAATAAACCTTTGGCATGTAACGTTCTGTATGCTTCAAGTGACTATAACAGAATCGTAAAAGATGCATGTGAAGCCGGTGCCGATATGATCATCACTGGAGCAGGTCTGCCTTTGACTATGCCTGATGCAACCAAAGATTATCCGGATGTTGCACTTATCCCTATTGTCTCAACGGCAAAGGCATTGAGAATTCTATGTAGAAGATGGAAAAAGACACATGACAGACTGCCGGATGCTGTCATTGTTGAAGGTCCTCTGAGCGGCGGTCATCAAGGCTTTAAATATGATGAGTGTTTCCTCCCTGAAAATCAGCTTGAAGAAATTTTACCTCCTGTCATAGAAGAGGCAAAAAACTGGGGATCAATGCCTGTGATCGCAGCGGGTGGTATTTGGAATCATGATGATATTGTCAAAATGATGGAACTTGGTGCGGCAGCAGTACAGATGGGTACACGATTTATCGGTACTTTTGAGTGTGATGCCCATGAGAATTTCAAGCAAGTGATCCTGGATGCAAAAGAGGATGATATCAAACTTTTGAAATCGCCGGTAGGATACCCGGCACGTGGTGTTAGAACACATCTTCAAGAGATGATCGAAGAGAAGACAGCGCCTAAGATCGCATGTATATCAAACTGTGTTGCACCATGCAATAGAGGAGAAGAAGCCAAAGTGGTCGGTTACTGTATTGCAGACAGACTCTCTGATGCTTATGACGGGAAAACAGAAAGTGGACTCTTCTTTACCGGTGCGAATGGATATAAACTCAACGAGATCATTACGGTCAAAGAGCTGATCGATAAACTGATGTATGGTGAAGACAACTAGTGTGAAACTCGTAAAACTTCTGCTGTTGTTGATCTTTACATCAACTTCTCTTTACTCTTCCATTGCTGTGTTAAAAAAAGCAGAACTTAGAAATGGAGAGTTACGTTTAAAATTCAACAAATCCTACAACAAAAGAAATATCAGAGCAAGGGTCTTCAATCATCCGTACAGACGGGTCTTCGATATTCCTGATGCCCGTCTTGCTTCCAGAAAAGTGGGAAGAAATCTTCACAGTTCACATTGCCGGTCAATACGTATCTCCCAATATAAAAAATCTGTTGTACGTATTGTGATTGAAGCTGACAAGGCTTATACCTGTGAAGCATACCGACCACTGTTTTCGTATATGTCTTACCATATACCACTGCCTAAATACAAAAGTAAAAAGCATTCACACTATATGAAGAAAAAAAATGCTCCTGCCAAAAAAACGAAGCGGAAAAAAAGTGACATAAAACATTCTGTTAAAGTAAAACCTGCAGCAGCTAAAACAGCAAAGAAAAGTAAACCCTATATTTTACCAACCCCTGTAGTAAGCGGCAGCAATAAAGGTACAAGGATCGTGATCGATGCCGGACACGGCGGGCATGACTCCGGTGCAGTAGGCGGTAAAAAACAGGAGAAGGATCTTGTACTTCAAATTGCCAAACGCTTGAACAGACAGTTGGTAAAACGCGGATACAAGGTTTATATGACACGTGCCTCCGACCGTTTCCTCAAGCTGCCACAGCGTACAAAGATCGCAGACAGAAAAGATGCCAAAGTCTTTATCTCTATTCATGCCAACTCTGTTCCGAAAAAAAAACGAAATAAGATCCAAGGGGTAGAAACTTTCTTTTTACAAAATACCAGAGATGCAAAATCACAGCGTATTGCAGCGCGTGAAAACAAAGCTGTACTGAAAGGAGCAGGCAGTTCTCTGAGTAAAAAAGTCATTATTGATTCTGTCTTGAATGGTCCTAAGATCGTACAGTCGAACAAATTGGCCATTGATGTGCAAAAGCGTATCATGACCAATCTGCACAGTCAATACAGAGGAGTGAGAGATGGGGGTGTCAGACATGCGCCATTTTGGGTACTGGTGGGTGCGAGTCGTCCCTCCATTTTGGTAGAAGTAGGATATATATCCCATCCGCGTGAACGTAAAAGACTGTTTACTCCGAGTTATCAGGAGCTTATCGCTAAGGGAATTGCAGAAGGGGTTGAAAATTATATGAATAACAGAAAAAAAGAGATAGAATTCTAATAATGATTTATACAAGGATATTTGAATGATGGTTATTAAAAGAATGTTTGTGTGGTTGGGTATATCACTTTTATTCGTTGGGTGTATAGGACCGGGAGCAAACAGATCGGATAGTCTTATTGTAATAGATGCCGGTCATGGAGGGCATGACTGTGGTGCACTTTGTGGTGGAAAACAGGAAAAAGACCTGGTATTGCAGATCACAAAAAGAGTACAAAAAGAGTTCAGATCCCAAGGGTACAGAGTCTATATGACCCGAGGTAATGACAGATTTCTTAAGCTGGGTGAGCGTACTAAAATTGCAGACAAGATGGATGCAAAAGTTTTCATCTCCATCCATGCCAATGCCATTGCAAATAAAAGCCGATTTGAAGTGGCAGAAGGGATAGAGACCTATTTCCTGCAAAAAACCAGAGATGAACGTTCTCAGCGTATTGCTGCCCGGGAAAATTCTGCGGTACTTCAGGGAACGGACTCTTTAAGTCAGAATGTGATCATCGATTCTGTGCTTAACGGACCAAAGATCGTTGAGTCCAATAAATTGGCATTGGATGTGCAGACTAATATTATGAAGAAAATAAAAAGACGTTATCCTGATGCAAAGAACGGAGGTGCAAGACCGGCACCGTTCTATGTACTTGTGGGTGCAAGTAGACCATCGATCCTTGTGGAAGTAGGGTATATCACCAATACCAAAGAGAGACAGAGACTCTTTACTTCGGATTATCAGGAACGTATAGCAGAGGGTATTGTAGAAGGTGTCAGTCAATACCTTGACAACAGAAAAAAAGAAACAGGGATTTAATATGAAGAAAATAGTAATAGCGTTGGGAGTTTTGAGTGCAAGTATCATGGCAGTAGAGACAGGTAAAGTACCTGCTTCTGTTACGATCTCCGGAGACAATGGCGGAAAGACCAATGGACAGGCATGGAATTCCTCTTCTTTAAAAGGAAAAGTGCATATTGTTTTTTATGTAGATCCGGACAAAAAAGATTTGAATGAAGACTTGAGTAAAGCGTTGAAAAAACGTCATTTTGACAGAAGTAAATATGCTTCAGTCGCCATTGTTAATCTTGCGGCGACATGGATGCCCAATGCTCTCATCGAGTCTAAACTGAAGAGTAAACAAAAAGAGTTTCCAGATACTACCTATGTAAAAGACAAAAAGAAAGTATTGGTAAATAAATGGGCACTGGCTGACGATAATTCAGATATACTTGTTTTTGATAAAACAGGAAAATTGATCTATAAGAAATTTGGTAAACTCTCCAAATCCGAAATTACTAAAGTAATTGCTCTGATCGAGGCGAATCTGTAGTATTCTGGCAAGAAAGCTGGTAGTTTACCATTTTTTTGAATGGCAGTAAAAAGTTATCCAGTTTTTCAGCTTCAAGATCTTCGAGCTGTTGGCTGTGAAGTAGTCTCAAAAGAGATAAAGTTGATTCCATTGTACTCAGACAGTACTCTTTGGGCTGTTGTTTAAATGTAAATCCTGATACTTCTTCATGAGTAAAAGAGATTTTCTGCAAAGCATCTATATTGGGACTTTTTGTTAACATGGCCTTTGAACAGGGCCAGGTAGCATCAATAAGAAATACCACGGTCTGTTTTTTTTCACATCCTATCTTCTTATCATTCAGATTAATACTTTTTTCATGTGGATAGAGAACATAGCAACTGTTTTCAGGATCATGGATGATCTGATTAATTGTTTTGTGCTCACTAAAATCCACTCCTACATACACCTCACAGTTGTGTAAAGAGAGATTGGTGAAGTGACCTGTGCCGTTCTTTGTTTTTTTGAATTCTTTGGTATGCATAAGAATAATGAACCTGGTTTTGGTTTCAATGGGTGTAATATACTCGCACATGCAAGAACTCTCCGGTCTGTAGCAATGATAGCAGACTGTTCTGTTTTCAGTTCTCATGATGATAATGCTTTTTGAACCATACATAATAAATGGCTGTTAAAATAAATCCGATACCCAGGGTCAATGTAATGGTTTGCAATGAAATACCGCCTTTTGATGCATACCCAATGAAGAGTGCTGTGGCAACATTGGAGAGCATGAAGAACATGTCATTGTAAGAGATGACCCTTCCCATATATTGTGCTTCTGTTTCTTCTTGTATCAGCAGATAGGTATATGACCATAAAGTGGTGATGAAAAAACCGGTGACAAATAGTCCGATAAGCCCTATATAATAGTGCTCTTGCAGTTGAGACCAAAGTATGATACTTAGACCTTGTAAAAGGAAAAAGTAGTGTAGGTTCTTTTTTGTAATGATCTTGCCAATAAAAAACGGACCGATCATCAGACCCACAGCACGTGTTGCATTCATAAGACCAATGGCAAGAGGTACCGCAATGAGCTCTTTATACTGAAAATCGGCAAGGAGAGTGATGAGTGCATCAAAAGAGGTAAGCCCAATAGCAGCATGCAGTAAAATAAGATGTAGGATCTTTCGTTGGGAGCGGATATAGTAAAATCCGTCTGTGAACATTTTCCAATTGGAATCAGTATGTATGGTGCGTGCATGTGAAAGCTTTAATCCAAGTAAAATAATGACGGCGAGAGAGTAGAGAAGGGCATCTATGACAAATGCAGTATGGTAGCCCAGATAATAGGTTACTACACCTCCTACAGCCATACCAAATGCATAGGTAAAAGACCAGATAATGGAGTGGATTTCATTGGTATTTTTGAGCATTTCATCTTTTACGATCTTAGGGAACAGTGCCATCTCTGCTGAAAAAAGAAGAGAAGCTGCTGCGGAACGTATGAAAATGAGTATCATCAAAAGCCAGACATAGTCCAGGGAATTGACAAGAAGAAAGCCTAGGGTCATGGCTATCTCTATGAGTAAAAGGCTTAACATCAGTTTTTTAAAATCAATACGGTCAATGATCACACCGATCATCGGTGCCAAGACTACAGCAGGCAACATCGCCATGGCAGCCGTAAATGCAATGGTGATGGCATCAGCCCTATAGGCAACAAGCATTGAAAAGATGGCAACCTGGGAGAACCAGGTACCAAAGTAGGAGATGAGTTGTATGAGTGACAGCCTGGCAATGACAGGGTGTTGAAGGGTTTCTCTATATCCCAAGTTTAGTTACTCTCATCATTGAGCCCATAGATGATATTTTTTGCTTCAAGCAGATCAATATACATTTGAAACGCTTCTTTTGCCAATGCTTCATCATCAGAAGCCACGGAAATAGAGACTCTCCATCCGTCATCGTAGAGTTTAGGCAAGGAAGAGAATTCTACATTCTTCGGCATTTTTTCCATTACTTCGATCAGTTCATTTTCACGGCATAACGCAGTGAGGGTATGACGATAACAGGTTTTATTCTCAGGGATTAGTTTTTCCAGGATCTCTTCCACCATAGGATGACTCATTTCAGGGAAGCCCGGCATAAAGAAAAAACGTTCATCCAGAGAAAAAGCGGGCATATTGTTGACAGGGTTGTCCAGAAGTTTTGCACCTTTGGGAAGTTCAGCCATTTTGATGGGATGAGGGTAGGCTCTCCCTCCCAATTGTGTTTCTATGATCTGCTTTGCTTCCTGATGTACAGGAAGATGACCGTCTTTTAATGCAATGGCAGCACATTTCCGTGTATAGTCATCCGGTGTAGAGCCTATACCTCCAAAAGAAAATAAGACAGGGTTAGGCTGGGAAGCAATAAATTTGATGGTTTGTACAATGAGGGCAGGGTCATCTTCTATAATGAATGAACCGGAGAGTTTGTACCCTTTTGCCATAAGCGCTTTGGTCACAAAGTCAAAATGTTTGTCTGTACGTCTGCGGTTGAGAATTTCAGTGCCTATGATGAGGGTGAAGAATTGAGGGGATTGCATATAAGATCCTGTAAGGTTGGGCATTGTCAATTAACAATGCCCCGAAGATTACTCTTCTATATAATTTTTAAGTTTACGTCCCACTTTAGGGTGTTTTAATTTTTTGATCGCAGAAGATTCGATCTGTCTGACTCTTTCACGTGTAACAGAAAGCTCTTTACCGATCTCTTCAAGGGTTCTGTCACTCTCATCTTCAAGTAGACCGAAACGCATACGGATGACCGCCTTTTCTCTCTCGTTGAGCTGATCCAGGACTTCATCGATCTGGTTGTTCAAGTCATCTTTAAGTACCACATCGGTTGGGGAAAGTGTGGTCTTGTCTTCAATGAAGTCTCCAAATCTACCGTCATCTTCATCACCGACCGGCGTTTCAAGTGAAACCGGTTCTTTGGTGATCTTGATGACATTTTTGACTTTATCGACAGAGAGACCCACTTCTTCCGCGATCGTATCGAGATCCGGTTCTTTACCGGTTTCCTGAAGATGTTTACGAATGATCTTGTTAATACGGTTGATCGTTTCGATCATGTGGATCGGAATACGGATGGTTCTTGCCTGATCTGCAATGGCTCTTGAGATCGCCTGACGGATCCACCATGTTGCATAGGTCGAGAATTTGTACCCTTTTTCATATTCAAATTTATCAACGGCTTTCATCAGACCGATGTTACCTTCCTGAATGAGGTCAAGGAAAGGCAATCCTCTGTTGGTATAACGTTTCGCGATGGAAACGACCAGTCTGAGGTTTGATTTCGCCATACGTGTTTTCGCCACTTCGGATTTTGCTTTACCCTGACGGATCTGGTTAAGGATGTCTTTGAGCTTTTCTTCGGAAAGGTCAAAACCGCCTTTACTTGCTTCTCTTGTCTCAAAGAGTTTTTTGATCTCGACATACGTTGAGACCATCGTGGTCTCAGGCACAGAATCAATAATGTCATCTTTATCCATATTGATGATATCATCTAGGATTTTATGATGGTTCTCTTTTAAGGTCTCGTTAAAAAGAGGCAGTTTGTATTCAAGTCTTTTTAACTCTTTATCAAAACTGTCATCCGATGTCAGTGCGGTTTCCATTGCTTTTACAAGCTCATTGATCAGTTTTGATGTTGGTCCAAGATCAAGCAGTGCAGCCTTAAGTTGCTCTTTTTTGAATGCAATCTTAAGACGTTCGTGAAGTATTTTGACAGGATCGGTCTCAATTTGCATAAATGTTTCAAGTTCATCACGGGATTTCATCCACTCTTTTTTGGCTTTTTCAAGTTTCTTGAAACTTTCGATAACCTGTTTGACTCTTTTATTGTCTTTAGGTGCTTCTTTTTCACCTGCTTCGGTCGTTTCTTCACTCTCTTCTTTGTCATCTGTATCGGATTTTTCATCTTCAAAACTTTTGAAAAGCTCTTTTACACGTCTTTCACGATTGAGTAAAGGCTCTTTATAGTTCAGAATATACCCGATCAGATACGGTACAGAACAGATCGCATCAATGATGATGTCTTCACCCTCTTCGATGCGCATGGAAAGATCTACTTCTTCTTCTTTTGTAAGAAGAGGGATCTTTCCCATTTCTCGCAAATACATTCTTACAGGAGAGTCCGAACGGCTCCACTCAAGAAGTTCTTTTTCTTTATGAAGATCAAATTCATCTTCTTCAGAACCTTCTGCACGTTTTTTTCTGGCCTCTTCTCTTTTCTTTGCTTCTTTGGCTGTAAGGAATTTGGCAAATTCGGATGCAGAGATAACATCTATTTTGGCATCTGTTGCAAATTTGTGTATTTTCTTTGCCTGAGCAGCTGTCGGTTGTTTGTTGAACTCTTTTGCAATGTTCTCAAGGGTGACGACATCACCCTTTTTTTTGGACTTAAATAACTCTTCTACGTTTTTCATACTATCTTTTGCGGCCATATAAATCCTTGATTTTTTGAAACGGTAATTGTTCAGATTTGATTAAGGTGGATTATACCGAAAATTTCTTTGTTTTAGGTGTAAAATTTGTACATTTTCATTTTTTTAGCTATAATCGCGAAAATTTTAAAGGGTTCTTGACCCATAATAAGGATGAAACTTGCAAGGAAAAGTTTGGAAATTTGGTGACAATATCGATACAGATCTGATCATCGCAGCAAGATATCTTAATACTTCAGAGCCGTCGGAATTGGCTAAATACGTCATGGAAGATGCAGACCCTGAGTTTGTATCAAAAATGAATCCCGGTGATATTATTGTCGCAGGTGAGAACTTTGGCTGTGGTTCAAGCCGTGAACATGCACCGATCGCACTGAAAGCAGCAGGCATTAATGCCATTATTGCACCGACATTTGCGCGTATATTTTACAGAAATGCGTTCAACATGGGACTGCCTATCTTCGAACTTGAAGAAGCAGCAGAGATCAATGAGGGTGACACGGTCAGAATTGATATGGCTGCAGGTGAAGTTATTAACGTATCACAGGCTAAAACCTATAAATTTACACCGATCCCCGAATTTATGCAGGAATTGGTCAATACAGGCGGGTTAATAGAATTTGCCAAAAATGAAATAAAAGCAGGAGCTAAATAAATGAAAAATTATAGAATCGGAGTTATCAAGGGTGACGGTATCGGCCCTGAGATTATTGATGAAGCTATTAAAGTACTTGATGCAGTTTCTGTGACACAGGGATTTAACCTGAAATATGAAGAGATGCTTCTTGGTGGCGCAGCCATAGATGAGACAGGTGTACCGCTTCCTGAAGAGACCATCAAGGGTGTCAAAAAATGTGATGCTGTACTTTTTGGTGCTATCGGCGGTCCAAAATGGGATAACCTTGAGCGACATTTACGTCCAGAAACAGGACTTCTCGGATTACGTAAAGAGATGGGAACATTTGCGAACCTCAGGCCGGCAATGGTTTATGATGAATTGGTCAATGCTTCGAGCTTAAAGCCGGCGGTCATCCAGGGTGTGGATATTATGGTGGTACGCGAATTGACAGGCGGTATCTATTTTGGTCAGCCAAGAGAGTTGCATGAGGACAAAGCCTTTAATACAATGATCTATACAAGAGAAGAGGTAAAACGTATTGCAGTGGTAGCTTTTGACATTGCCATGAAGCGTGACAAACGTATCTGTTCTGTCGATAAAGCCAATGTACTTGAAGTGAGTCAGTTTTGGAGAGAGATCGTGGAGGAAGTTGCAAAAGATTATCCTGAAGTTGAACTTTCACATATGTATGTCGATAATGCAGCTATGCAGCTCATCCGTGACCCTAAACAGTTCGATGTGATCTTGACTGGAAATATTTTTGGAGACATCCTTTCTGATGCAGCTTCTATGCTTTCCGGTTCTATCGGCCTTCTTCCCTCTGCCAGTACAGGTAAAGGTGTCGGACTCTTTGAACCGATCCACGGTTCAGCACCAGACATTGCCGGACAGGGTATTGCCAATCCGTTGGCTACTATCTCTTCTGCCTCTATGTTGTTACGTTATGCACTGGGTGAAAATGAAGCAGCAGACAAGATCGATGAAGCGATCAAAAAAGCATTGAGCGAAGGGTACCGTACCGGTGACCTTGGCGATTATGATGCCAAAGAGATCATGACCTGTTTTGAAATGGGTGACATTATCGCTGATTATGCGAGTCGTTAGGATTTAAATGGAAAAGCGAGCAAGGGTTTTAATAGATTGTGACGATGCCAAAGGATTGGTCTACAAGATATCCAAAGTCTTTTATGACAGAGATCTGAATATCGACAACAACCGTGAATTTGTTGACAAAGAGCATAATAGATTTTTTATGCGTACTGTGGTTACCGGTCTCTTTGAAATTGATGAATTGCTTGCAGAACTCAAAGCTGTTGCTCCTCAAGATGCACATATCCGTGTTATCATACCTGCAGATAAAAAAATTGTTATTCTCGCTACCAAAGAGTCTCATGCTTTAGGTGATATTCTCATCCGTTATGCAGATGGAGAACTGGGAGCAGACATAGAATGTGTCATTGCTAACCATGACACACTCAGAGAGCTTGTGGAACGTTTCGATATCCCTTTCTTTCATGTCCCTGCAGAAGGTCTCAACAGAGAAGCGCATGAGACAAAAGTAATGGAGTGCATAGATAAGCATGATTTTGACTACATCGTGCTTGCAAAATATATGCGTATCCTCACACCGACCTTTGTGAAAGCCTATCCACAGCAGATCATAAACATACACCACTCTTTCCTTCCGGCATTTATAGGGGCAAATCCTTATAAACAGGCTTTTGAACGCGGTGTAAAGATCATTGGTGCAACGGCTCACTTTGTGACAGATGATCTGGATGAAGGTCCGATCATCGCACAGGATGTCATCCCTGTCAACCACCGTCTTTCATGGAAAGATATGCAGAGAGCAGGGCGTGACGGAGAGAAGATCGTGCTTTCCCGTGCATTGGCTTTAGTCTTGCATGACAGAGTCTTTGTCAATGGCAATAAAACAGTAATTTTTTAGTATAACCCTCTATAAATCACACAAAGTGTGCTTGTCATTGTAAACGACC
>JAMONL010000130.1 GCA_027065815.1 Sulfurovum sp. | reverse complement strand
CTGTCTGTATCTATGGTCAGTTTTACAGAAAGCTGTTTCTCTTTCTCTCCGCGTTTAACGGCAAGGTATCTGTGAGAAGGCACAAAAGCAACTCTTTCACTGTGTTCTTTATAGTTTTTGTAAACACCCTGCTCTTCAAAGGCTTTACCTTTTTTGACTTCCAGCATACCATGTTTAAGCAACATATCTCTGACGATGGTACGCTCTTTAGGAGCATCTGAAAATCTCTCAGCCACAATATCTTTGGCACCTTTAATGGCATCATCAATATTTTTAACAGAACCTCTTACGAGTTGCTTGGCTTTTGTTTCAAACTCTTGCTTGCTCAATTTACCTGACTGCAAGATATTGGCAAGGGGTTCAAGACCATTTTTGATGGCAACCGAAGCTCTGGTATTCTTTTTCTCTTTGTAAGGTCTATAGATGTCTTCCAATTCTGTCATGGTCTGTGCAGATTCAATATTGGACTTTAACTGGGAAGTGATAACTTCTCTTTCAGTTAAAAGGTTTAGGATCTCCTCTTTTCTGTCAAGCAGCCGTTTGGCTGACAGATACACTTCATAGAAATCACGAAGCACATCATCACTGGCTCCACCAGTCATCTCTTTTCGGTAACGGGCAATGAAAGGAATAGTTGAACCTTCATCCAGAAGTTTGAGGATATTTGTAATGGCTTTAGGGTTGAGTTTCGTTTTATTGGATAGTAGTGTGATAAGGTTTTGCATAGGCTTGAATACTTTATGTGTTATTTAAAAGCAGTATTATAGCTGAAAGGAGTTAGTGATTAGAATTGGTAATTTTCGGTTGGATTTTAAAGGGAAATTTATTTTATATTGTGGCTCCGGCACCAGGATTCGAACCTGGGACCAAATGATTAACAGTCATCTACTCTACCGCTGAGCTATGCCGGAACAATTAAAAAAGTTTACAAAAATATGAAGTGGCTCCGGCACCAGGATTCGAACCTGGGACCAAATGATTAACAGTCATCTACTCTACCGCTGAGCTATGCCGGAATGTTCACAATTTTTGTGGAGTGAGATTATAGATAAAAATTGCTTTAAAGTCAATGAGATTTCAAGCTTTTTTATAAAATTCCACACCATTTGTCTCTACAAGCCTGATTTTTTGTTTGTGTAAAAGATTTTCTACTCTTTTTTGACTCTCTTCATCCATCAATGCTTCAATATCTTCCTGGGTCAAAGGACGTTTTGATAAAGTTTCCAGGATCTCGTCATAAGAGTAGCTGGATGAGGAGATATCTGCTTTTTTACGTGAAGCTATATAAACATGCAAAGAGCTGTCAAAAAGATGGCTGATGTGCAACAGTTCTTCGTAACTTACCGGTTTCACATCAAAGGCAGGCGGTCTGTCTATCGTACCAATATCTATGCGTGTGGGTTGTAGCTTTAAAAGATATTCATTGAGCCTGGAGATCTCCTCTTCAGAATCGTTAAGTGTTTTAACGATGAGTATTTCAATGATCAGTGGCCCTTTATACTTATGTTTAAACTCCAGCATTCCTGCTTTAATATTCTCCACATCAATACCAGTATGTGAACGGTCAAGTTTTTTAAGACATTTTTGTGTGGCACAGTCCAAAGAGAGCTTGACTTCATCAAGTTTCAACAAAGCTTCCTGCACTTTAGGGTCATCAATGGTTGCTGCATTGGAGAGGATAAGCGTTTTGGTATTTCCTTTGATCTTATTGATCTCATCTATCAACTCTGAAAGATGTGGATACATAGTGGGTTCACCGTTGGCTGTGATGGTCAGAAAATCAATATCCTGATGTTCTGAAAGACCTTTTTGTATAGCCGTGATTATCGTCTCTACACTCAGTACTTCATCTTGATCGTCCATGGTTTTGGCAGGGTCAAGTTCACAGTAGAGACAGTCAAAGTTACACTGCTTTTTACCCGGACTCAGGTCTATCCCCAAAGATTTTCCAAAACGGCGGGAATGAATAGGACCGAAGATCACCTTTGGTAAGCGTTCAGAATTAGTTTCCATAATTTTTATTTAGCCTTTTAGCATATTTTTTAAGTTTTTTTTCTAATGATTCCACTTTATTTTTTTCTATCAGTTTTTCAGCATTTTTCAATTTCACACCTGTCTGTTCTTCAAACTTTAAAACCAGGATCTTTTTGTAAAGCTCAATGATCTTGAGATTGGTCAAACCTCCAAGAAAGTTACGCAAAAGACCCAGTTTCTCTTTAAGATAGGCTTTCTCATCAAGACCACCCACTTCGAGTGCAATAAGTGCCTGCTTATATGTATTACTG
>JAMONL010000129.1 GCA_027065815.1 Sulfurovum sp. | reverse complement strand
AAGCAGAGTATCATGGCAGAGGTTGGTCACCGCTGCTTCCATGGCGCCTGTTCCGGAAGTAGCCAGCATGATCACTTCATCGGTTGCAAAGAGTTCAAAAAGAAGTGCACGTGTCTCTGCAAAAATCGCTTCAAATTCCGGTGTTCTGTGATGTAAGGTAGGTGTTGCCATCGCCAAACGTACTGATTCAGGTACAGGTGTAGGTCCAGGGGTAAAAAGTAACATAAAAATCCTCGCAATCGCCATCATGACGACGGCGTAATTAGCAGGATTATATCTAAAGTGAGGTTAGGATTTGGTTATGTTTACATAGTAGATGGCAAGAGATCCCCGTAGGGTGGGTTTGCAACCCACCATGTAAAAATTTTGAATGCGATAAAGAGTTCGCTGAAAAGCTTACAGAAGTGTCACTAAAGTGTTAAAAAATCATAATGTTGTCGTTTGCTGACCGATCTCTTTATAACGTGCATAATAATGTTCAACAAAAGATCTTATCTCTTCTTTTATTGGTAAATACACACTATTTTCTTTTATTGTATACTGTTTCAGATATTCATTTGCATCTACTTTGGACAAGTAAGTTTCTGCCAACTTTTTGTATGCATTTTGATAGCTTTCTTTCATCTCTTCATATTTACTATAGTCTATCTCTATTTGTTTATCATAAGTGATCACACCTGATGTAAATAGGATATTTAAATGGATGAGCCCTTCACAGTAATACGGCAACACTTCACCCACTTCACGCCATGCCATAAGGCCTACTGCACGGGAAACGAGATCATCTACTATGTGTTTTTTCAACTCTTCTCTCTCATTGGCAAAAAATGCCATAAGTCCACCAGAGGTGGCTTTGAACTCTTCAATGTTTTTAAACTGTCCTGTTCCATTCATTTTGGTTTCTGTGTCTGCGTCTATCCATAAAATGTGCCCGTATTCATGTCCAACAGTTGAGATATCATAAATCTCCTGCCAAAGTTCTGGCTGGTTTTCGATGAGTGCTCTCTGTTTTTTAACAAACGCTTTACCCATGGTCTCCACAGAGAGTTTCATGACCGGCTTGGACTTCTTGGATTCCATCACAAAGTCGGCATAGGCAAAGATCTTTTTGCCCAGTTCTGCTGAGACTGTTTCATCGTTTGGCACGACTTGAGCTGAAAAAAGCCCGTTGAACTCTGCCGCATAATACAACATCGGCTGGCCAATATAGAGTTGGGTTTCATCCACTTGCAAGAGGTTTTTAGACATGGTATGCAAAGCTTCTTCTCCGAACTCTTTTGCCATCTCATAGGCAAACAGTTTAATGTTGTTTCGTGTACTGGAACCTTCCTGAAGCTGTGGGTTGACAATACGTAAGTCCCACTCCAACGCCACTGCTTTTCTGTAGTGGTCTTCATAATATTCAAGAGGATGCCCCACCTGTAACGGCGTCGTTACTGCCATCCAGCGTCTGTCCACTTCTGCCCACATTTTAATGAGTTCATTTATCTCTTTATGTGCAAATGCTTTTTTGAGTGCTGTAAAATAGTTAATCCACTCGCTTTTTTGTCCGTAAACTTCATCTTCATACTGATTTAACAAAGCGATGAGTTGTTCCAAGGCAACTACAACCGCTTCTACCTCTTTAGGAAAAGCTTCTGCATAAGCAAGGCTTTTATAACCACTGTCCTCTTTTTTTAGTACAGAATAACATCGGTCACCCACACTTTCACTTGCATCTTTGTCCAACAAAGATTCATTCTGAAGCATTTCAAACACTTTGGCATCGTCTCCGTTAAACATTTCGCTTAATTCCATATTTACCGTATGTATAATGTGATCCGTCCAATGACTCTGCCAAATACTTAATGTCACTCCCACATAATGTACGCCTAGTATGAGCGAACGGTAAAAAGGTGTCAAGAGTTTCTTTTCTTCCACCCAGGTGATGAAGCTTTCATGACGGGTAATATGCATCGTACTCACAAAACCATACGCTAACTCTTTTTTCATAGCGATCTCTTCTTTGCTGCAGCCATTTTTCTCCAGAACCTGTTCCAAAGCATCTTCACGCAAATTGACAATACGCGTCAAAGCTGCCATTTCAGCATCTTTGTCCCGGGGGATATCTAAAAGTTTCAAGAAAGCGTCCACAACTACATTGGCTCTTTCGTGTACTTTCCCCTCTTCTAAGAGTTCATAATACTTATTGAGTGAGCCCTGTCTGTGCTGTAACTCATCATAAATGGTTTGTAGATCCGTCATAAATTTTTGTTTTGTCATTATTCTCTCCGTAGGGTGTGCAATAACA
>JAMONL010000128.1 GCA_027065815.1 Sulfurovum sp. | reverse complement strand
TAGCCATTTAAAGTACCTTATTGTATGATTATTTTCATGATTTTTTATTACAAAAGTCAGTGACTGCGGCAACGATAGCTGCAACACGGCGAGCTTCTTCCTCACTGTCATTTGTAGTAGGAGTAGCAACAGCCGGTGCTTCTTCCTTGAAGTATTTTCCAATGATCTTAGCCTGAAGTTTCATTACCTGAACAAGCACTGCCAGGAATACAAAAACAATCAACATCCCTAAAACCATAAATTTAAGGCTTTCGCCTACTAAACTATATTCCATTTGAACACCTTATCATTTAGTTTACAAATTTTAAAACAGTTTTGCTTTCTCTTTGATAAAAAGTCAAAATTATCTTCTCTTTTTTCTACGATTGTTATTTCGGGTAGCTTTTTGTTCCCCTATGTAACTCTGCATCATATCATCAACTGCATTTTGGTCAAAACCTATCTGGGATCCGACATTCTGTTCCTCTTTGTCAATAAAGCAGGATATCAGCTTCTCAAGAAGGATGTTTTTATCGATATCACCCATATATTCAATCAATGCTTCTGCATTTTTATGTACAGGCATTTCCCTTATCTGGTCTGCCAGATATTCAAGACCTGAATCGTCAATATCATCACCACCCTGGATCGTAGCCAGACGCATCTCTGCACCAACTTCTTTCTGGATACGCTGCAGTTCCCTGAACTCTTCAGGGGTCACAAGGGTGATCGCCTGACCACTTTTACCGGCACGTCCTGTACGGCCTATACGATGGACGTAGGACTGCGGATCAAAAGGAATATGGTAATTAAAGACATGTGTAACATCTTTGACATCCAAACCACGTGCTGCAACATCGGTTGCTACCATGATCTTTGTCTGGCCTCTTTTGTATGCTTTAATGATCATTTCTCTGTCCATCTGTTCCAGGTCACCATGCAGACCTGCAGCATTGAATCCAAGTGCCTGCAAATATTCGTTAAGTCTGTCCACTTCTCTTTTCATTCGACAGAAAATAATTACTTTATTGATATCTTCTGTTTCAAGCAGTTTTACCACAGCCTCATCTCTTTGAGACTCATTGATCACGTAATAACGCTGATCGATCACATTGTTGGTTGTCTCTTCATCACCTATAACAGAGATAAACTCAGGTTCATACAGAATATCTGAAGCCAGTTCCTTGATAGGCTCAGGCATCGTTGCCGAGAACAACAGGGTCTGTCTGTTCTGAGGAATATACTCAAAGATCTCTTTGATCTCTTCAAGGAATCCCATATCGAGCATTTCATCTGCTTCGTCCAGTATGACTATCTCCGGATTAAAGACATCGATCTTCCCCTTCTTATAAAGGTCTTTCAATCGCCCCGGGGTTGCCACAACGATCTGTACTCCTTTATGGATAAGTGCGATCTGACGACCATACCCTACCCCACCATATACGGTCAGCGTTCGAATCCCTGCAAAACGTCCCAAGTGGTAAAGTTCATCGGCTACCTGTGTTGCCAACTCCCTGGTCGGAGTAATGACCAAGGCTCTCTCGATCTCACCCTTAGCAAGTTTGTCCATCATCGGCAACCCAAATGCTGCTGTTTTTCCTGTTCCTGTATGAGCTTGACCAACCATATCGCTTCCGTTAGCAATGATCGGAATAGCCATCTTCTGTATAGGGCTAGGCTCTTTAAAGCCTGCTATTTTCACCCCTTTTGCAAGATCACGGTGAAAATTAAATTCACTAAATTTCATATTTTGCCTTTGGCATGGGCAACCTCAAGGGGTTGCCCCTACATTAATTTTGTTCAAATGTTTGTTTGAACTTAAGAGAATTTCCAAGCAAGATGGAAACTCTATAAATTCAACCGGAGAGTCGGTTAAAACCGATCCTACAGGATCAGGAGCAAGATCACACCAAAAACAATACGGTAAATACCAAACGCTACAAAGGTAAAACGTTGAATAAAAGCCAAGAAAAGCTTGATCGTCGCATAGGCGACCACAAAGGCAACAACAAAACCTATCACAAATGCACCCCAGTTCGCATCTGCAAAGTCCTGATAATGTTTCAAGAGATCATATCCGCTGACCGCTGCCATAACAGGAATTGCAAGCAGGAAAGAGAATTCTGCAGAAGTTTTTCTGTCTAATCCTGTCAACATACCACCGATGATCGTGGCACCCGCCCTGCTCGTTCCAGGTACTAGCGAAAAGATCTGTGCAAAGCCGACCCACCATGCCTGCTTATAGCTAACCAATTCCACATCTTTAACATGGCTCTCTTTTTCTTTATAAAAGTATTCAACTATAAGAAAAATAATACCGCCAACGATAAACATCCAGGCAACCGTCTGTACATTAAAAAGGGATTTAATAACATCTTTGAAAATAAAGCCGACAATGGCAAGGGGGAGAAAAGCAACCAAAAGCTTCATCCAGAGATCAACTTTTTTAAAAGTGATCTTTTCACGGTAGATCAACATGACAGCAAGTATAGCTGCAAACTGAATAATGACTTCATAAGCTTTGGTAAGATCTGTCTCAGGAATACCGAGAAACTTCGATGCAACGATCATATGCCCTGTTGAAGAGATAGGCAAAAACTCTGTAAAACCTTCGATAATACCGATGATTATCGCCTGAAAAATATCCAAATCGATTCCTTAAATCATAGAGCTGAAATAGCTCTCATCTTTTGTCAACAGTTCCTGCGGTGTACCGCTGTCAACAACTTTTCCGTCCTCAAGCACATAAATGAACTCTGCACTTTTGATCGTACTGAGTCTATGGGCAATGGTGATTACAGTCTTCTCTTCCAAAAAGCTGTGCAGTGCTTCAAAAAGTTTGGCTTCAGTGTGCACATCCAGTGCAGAAGTAGACTCATCAAAGATCACTACTTTGGGATCGGAGAGTACCATCCTCGCTATTGCCACACGCTGCCTCTGCCCTCCACTTAGCTTGATACCGTCTTTACCGACCAATGTATCAAGACCCTTATCCAAACGCCTTATAACATCATCAAGCTGTGCAATATGCAGTGCTTTTTGCACTTCATCTCTACTATACTCATTACCAAGCGTTAGGTTAAATAACATTGTATCATTAAAGAGTTTAGGATGTTGCAAGATAAGATGGATATTTTCACGGATCGTAGAAAGTTTCAAATCTCTATTTGAAACATTTCCATACAGAATTTCTCCCTCATCCAGAGGATAGAACCCTACCAGTATGTTTGCAAGTGTTGTTTTTCCACTACCGCTGGCTCCCACGATAGCCAGTTTTGAGCCCTTCCCAATATGCATGTTAATATTTTTTAGTATAGGTTTATTTTCAAGATAGGCAAAAGAGAGATCTTTAACTTCAATATCTAATGCTTCCGTATTCTTGAACGGATCACTCTTTTCTCTTATCATCGGTTCCTGTTCCATCTCGAATACTGTGTTGATCCTTTTACAGGCTGCTTTTGCTGTGGCAAGGACATACTGAAAGTTGATGATATCCTGTGTAGGAGAGACCATCACCCAAAGGTAAGAAAATACTGCCAACATCAAGCCTACAGACAGATCACTGTATGCTACGGCCAAAATGCTTACTGCTCTAAATATCTCATAACCGGACAGGAACACCAAATAAGAGAGCTTAATGGCCGCATCACTCTTGTAACCATAATTGATGGAATGTTCCTTCAAAGCTTGAGCCTTTTTTTCACTTTCTCCAAAAAAGTATTCCTCTTTATTGGCTGCACGTATCTGATGAAAAAGTTCCAGTGTTTCGGTTAATGCAGACTGAAAGAGTTCAATAGCTTTATTTTCCTCTTTTTTGAGCTTACCAATGTTCCGTGAAAGTTTCACGGTAAAAAGGACTACGATCGGATTGGTGATCAAGATGAAGAGTGCCAGTTGCCAGTTTATCCAGAGGAGCACGATAGCAGAAAAGATCAAGACCAACACGGCAACGATAAGTTTGGAAATGGTCGAAGAGACAAAGCCGTCTATGGTCTCTACATCGGTCACAAGTTTGGAAGTCACTGCCCCTACCCGCATCATCTCATACTCTTTAAGTGACACATATTTCAAATGACGTAAAAGATTAAGACGCATTTTATAAGTAATATTTTTTGATATGGAAACAAATATTTTTGTTTGCAGTATGGAGAGAAAACTACTCACTACCCGCAAAAAGAGGATGACCACTAAAATAAAAAGGACATATCCTTTAGTATCGGAAGTAAAGATATAGGTTGAAATAAAGGTAATGAATCCATGGTCTTTTTTTAAAAGTAATTCATCGACGATGATAGGGATAAAAAGCGGGATCACCACAACCAATAACGTAGCAAAGATTGCTATAATATTTCCAAATATTAGTTCTTTTCTGTGCCCTAAAAGATTTTGAACAATGCCTTTGATACTGCATTGTTTCTTCATGCATTTCCATTTTTATTCATATTTTTTTGAAACTTGAGCTTGCCAAACAGTTTATATAAGGATTCAATATTTGACATGGTTAACACTACACAATATTTAAAATTTCGCGTAGGTCTTTTACCTCTACACAATGGGTCGCAGCTTCTTTCAAAACTTGCTTTGCACAAAAAGCTATCCGCGTGTCTGCATATGTGAACATACTCAAGTCATTGGCACCGTCACCTACCACCAAAGTATCTTCACGGCCTATTCCCAATAGTTTTTGCATACGGATGATCATATCTCCTTTGGCATCAGAGTACATCATTTCCCCACCAACTCTACCAGTAAGTATGCCATTCTCATCATGCAGGAAATTGGAAAAATCTGCAGCGATTCCTAGTCTTTCACAGGCAGGTTCTGTCGCATTTCTGAAACCTCCGGAGAAACAGACTACCGTATAGCCTTTCTCTTTAAGTCCTGCTACCACTTCTGCTGCACCGGGCATCATAGGCAGATCAGCACAGATCGAATCTACTTTTGATTTTTCCAAACCTTCCAAAAGTGCCACTCGGGCTACCAGTGATTTAAAAAAATCCAATTCCCCTGCCATGGCACGTTCTGTAATGGCAGCGACCTGATCTTCCAAACCAAGCGGTGCAGCTAAAAAATCGATGGTTTCCCCATCCATCAGTGTTGAATCAAAATCAAATACGGCTAACTTAGACATAGTTCATCCTCTATTTTCCGGTCGGTAAACCGACCCTACGTATATTTTAGATAGAATTATAGCAATAAAATAAAAATATTAAGAGTAACTATGTTTGAGAAATTCTGTGACATCCTTTGCAATGATAAAAAATTCATTACCGTTGAGATCAACCCGCCTCACGGTGCTTCCATCGACGGTATTATTGAAAATATCAGAAAATACAACCTGCATGAAAAGGTAACCGGTTTCTCCTGTACGGACAATCCGCTTGCGAAGCTGAAAATGTCAGGCGTCCTTTCTGCCATTAAAGTACAACAGACATTCAACAAACCTGTCATTGCCACCATGAGTATGAGAGACAAGAACAAGCTCTCTTTGCAGTCTACCCTGCTTGGTGCCAATGACTTTGACCTGCGTTGTATTTTAGCACTCACAGGGGATCCTGCAAAGTTTTCAGACCAGCCGGAAGTGAAAGGCGTGCTTGAGCGTGACTCCACCCTGCTTTTAAGTATCATTTACCACTTGAACAATGGGGTGGACTATTCCAATAAAGCGCTTAAACCTGCACCTAAACCCATTTATCCTTTTGCTGTCACCAATGCCACAGCCAAAGATATGAGGAATTTGCAAAAACGTATGGTGAAAAAACTGAACTACGGTGCACGTGCTATCATTACCCAACCGGTCTATGATCTGGAAAACGCTAAAGAGCTTTTGGCACTGTTTGAAGAAGCAAAAGAAATATCTGTCCGTGAAACTGCAAAAGAAGCGCATTTGGTCTTGGGTCAATTTCCTATTGTAAGAGCCAGAACTGCAAACTTCATTGATGATAAAGTCCCTGGTATCTCTGTACCCAAAGGAATCATCGATGAAATGAATTTGGCTGCGATGGATGGAGAGGAAAAAGAGCAGGAAGTCGGTTTTGCCCTTTCCAAACGTATCTTTGATGACATCATGAGTGAACATGGAAAAGTACACTTGATGACACATAACCGCTTTGATCTCTGTTCAGAGTTAATCGGTTAAAGTATATATCCTGCCAGAGAAATCACTACGGCATAACGTAAACCTTTGGCAGCAAATACGATCAGGGTAAAATACTTAAAGCTGTAATTTAAGATACCTGCAATAAAAGTCAAAGGGTCTCCAATGACCGGTGCCCAAGACAAAAGAAGTATAGCTCCACCATATTTATCAAATAATTTTCTTGCTTTTCCCATTTTCTCCACAGAAAGATACTTTTTTCTTTCCAAATAGGCTTCTCCTTTGAGTCCCAGCCAGTAGTTGAACATTGCACCCAATGTATTCCCAAATGTAGCGAATAACCATAAAAGTATCATTGAGTGTCCCAAACTTAGATCGTACAGGAGAAGTGCTTCACTGCCCAATGGCAGAAGTGTTGCAGAGAGAAAAGCGATCGCAAAGAGTGAAGAGTAGAGCATTAAAGCGTTTTGAATACTATTTCAGAATTTTCTACTACCGCAACCTGACCTTGACAAGCCAGTGAAGGCAGAGAAATGTATTTACCAAAGACTTTTGCCTGATGATAATGCCCTTCTATCACAAGATCACTCTCTTGATAGTGTTCAAGTATCTTTTCTACCCTTTTTTCAAACCCTTTAAAAGTGTGACAGATATTTTTTTGTGAAAGGTTTTTCATTTGAGAATTTATAATGCTTTTTTCAAATGGTTTTAAGAGGGTAAGTGTTGTCTGATTGCGTAAGATCTTGCAGTAGAGATCGTATCCGAACCCTGTTGCATATTTGTCACCATGTGAAATAATAACATTTTGATCATTCAGTGAGAACAGTACAGGTTGTACCTCTCTGCTATAAACTGTCATATTGGGGAAAAGATCTTTGAGACAGAAATCATGGTTCCCTTCAAAATAATGGATCTCTATTTTGTCAGAGAGTTTATGAAGTAAAAAGATGGCTTCTTTGGAAAAAGTCTGAATATACTCATTATACCCGAACAGAAGATCAAAGTTGTCTCCCATAAGGAAGAGTTGAGGGGTTTGTATTTCATCCTTATCTAATCGTTTTAAAAGGTCTAAAAAGGCATCTCCGTGATGAGGGTAATGGGAGTCTGCTATAAATAAAGCATTTTCTTGGATAATATTCATTAAATAATTCCCTCTGTAGGGTGTTGTGCCCTCACAACACCAATATTTTTTTCTTGATCAAACATTGGTGTTGTGAGGGCACAACACCCTACCACATCAAGGCATATAAGCAATGACAGGAAGTCCTAATCCTTCCTCAAATCCGCACATCAAATTTGCACAGGCCAATGCCTGGGAACTTGCACCACGCAAAAGGTTATCTATGGCTGAGGAAACAAACAGCCCATTTCCATTCTTAGCTGCAAAAATATCACAGAAATGCGTACCTGCCGTACTTTTGATGTTGACCGGTGTCTCTCTGATACGGATGAACGGATCATTCTCATAATGTTTTTTCAGTACTTCAATCGGGTCGATATCCAGATCTTTCAAAGTAGCATATACAGAGACCAGTTCACCGCGTGTGGCAGGAATGAGGTGAGGTACAAAGTTCACATTCATCTTTGCACCATGCACTTTTTCTATCTTCTCTGCAATTTCAGGCGCATGACGGTGTTTAAGCGGGTTATAGGCAAAAATATTGTCATTGACCGTAACAAAGTGTGTGCTTTCTGAAAGTTTCTTTCCTGCCCCACTCACACCAGACTTTGCATCTACAAAAAGGGGTGCATTCGTATCTATGTATGGAATAAATGGTAAGATACCAAGCAGTGTGGCTGTCGGGTAACATCCCGGACCTGCTGCAAGATCTGTATTTTTCAGCTCTTCACGGTAATACTCTATAAGCCCATACACAGCTTCATCTAAATGTTCTTTGTCTTCATGATCACAATAGTGCGCTTCATAAACATCCAGTTCCAAACGGTAATCTGCTGAAAGATCCACCACTTTAATACCTTTGGCTAAAAGCTCTTTTGCAAATCCCATAGATGCCTTGTGTGGCAGTGCAAGAAAGACCAGGTCACATTTTTTGGCAACTTCTTCAGCATTTGCTTTATCTACCTTTAAAGAGATGACATCCTGTAAAGAAGGGTGCAACTGTTCTATCGCAGTATCACCCTGTGTAGTTGCAAGATAGGTCAAAGTAAATCTCGGATGGGTAACCAACATCTTTACAAGTTCAAGTCCTGTGTATCCACTGGCACCTACTACTCCTACATTTATCATGATTGTTCCTTAACTTAAATGATCTACATTGATTTCTTCATACAACACTTCTTCAATGTCATATTTTTTTTTACCTGTGGGAAGGACAAGTTCTACTTCATCCCCTTCTTCTTTACCTATGAGTGCTCTTGCCATCGGTGACTGCATAGAGATGAGTCCCTTTACAGGGTTGGATTCTTTACCCCCTACGATCGTATATTTGATCTCTTCTTCACTCTCCTGATCGATCAGAACAACCGTTGAACCAAAACTTACGCGTTCATGTGCCAGGGTAGACGGATCAACCACCTGTGCCCTGCCGACAACATCTGTCAATTCAGTAATACGGGCTTCCATTAATCCCTGCTTGTCTTTTGCTGCATGATACTCGGCATTTTCTTTAAGATCACCCAACTCTCTTGCTTCGTCTATCACCTTTGCAATGATACCGCGTTCATGGGTTTTAAGCTGCTCCAATTCTTCCGAAAGTTTCGTATATGTTATTCTTAACATCGGCTCTTTTTGCACGATATATCCTTATCTGTTTTGTATTTAATCATAAAATTTAAAGTATTATACCAAAAGATTAATTTCTTTGGAAAACAGCTTAAGCATTGATCTATAGCTGGTTAATAATAAACATTAAAAATATACCATTTTGTCATTGCCGCGTTCCTATATCTGGTACGGTTCAATGCCGTACCAAATATTTGGATTTAAGCCCCTATTCCTAAAGCTTTTTCATTTTGGTTATAATAGCAGCAAAAAAGACTCCCATGAAGGAAGCAAATTTTGAAACAAATTTTAATTACCAATGATGACGGTTTTGAATCCAAAGCGCTGCATGCACTTGCAGAAGCGCTTCGTACTCTTGGTCATGTGACCATCGTAGCCCCTACAACAGAAAAATCAGCCTGCAGCCACTCACTGACCCTTACAAGACCCCTGCACTTTGTAGAGCTTACAGAGAACTTTTACAAACTCGATGACGGGACTCCTACAGACTGTATCTTTCTAGCACTCAATAAACTCTTTGATGAAGACAATAAACCTGATATTGTCATTTCAGGGATCAACATCGGTGCGAACATGGGTGAAGATATTACCTACTCCGGTACTGCTGCAGGAGCAATGGAAGCCGTTTTGCAGGGGATACCTGCCATTGCCATTTCCCAGGTTTATAACAATGACAAAGAGAGTATTGAGCAACACGGATACAAGTTGGCACAGGAGAGTATTGTAGCACTGGTCAAAAAGATCTTTGAGGGAAATTTTCCGCTTCCTGAACGCAAATTTTTGAATGTTAACATTCCTCCTGTTCCATCAGAAGAATGTAAAGGATTCAAGGTCACACGAGCAGGGAACAAGCAATACGGTTTCCATGCAGAGGTACACTATAACCCGAGAGGTTTGGAGTATTATTGGATCGGTCTGCCTAAACTTGAGTGGTTAGAGACCAAGGGTCATACCACAGACTTTGAAGCTGTTTCAGAGGGCTATGTATCAGTAACCCC
>JAMONL010000127.1 GCA_027065815.1 Sulfurovum sp. | reverse complement strand
TATGACAAGAGACGGGGAATCCTGGATGTTACTTCTCCGTTTAAAGCGATCATGGGAAAAAATATTATGCATGGTGATACATTGCGGTATTGGACAAAGACAAAAAAAGCGTATGCTACGAATGTGGATGCTGTCGTTTATACGAAGGAAAAATGATATAATTTCATATTTAAGGGCTTAAATTGAATTTTTTAAATATATTATGGGTATTTATTTTTTTAACGGGTGCTGTTTTTGCAGAGAAAGTGAATGTGACATCGACATCGATGACAGCCGAGGATTTGAAGAAAGAGGTACATTTTATCGGTGATGCCAAAGTGGTACAGGGTAAAAGCTGGATACACGGTGATGAGATCATTGTCTATTTCGACGAAAACAATGAAACCAAGAAATATGAAGCTATTGGTCAGGTCACATTTGAAATTGATCAGGAAAAAGCTTTTTATAAAGGCAGTGCAGACAAGGTCACCTATTATCCTGTTGAATCCAAATATGTTCTGACAGGAAAAGCCATTGTGGACGATCTTATAAACAAACGGCATGTGAATGGTGATACGATCATTCTGAATACCATTACGGGTAATGCCAATGTGAAGGGTAGCAGAAAGAAGCCTGTGAAATTTATTTTTAATACGAAGGAAAAGAAGTGAGTACACCTCGCATTGTAGAAGCTGAGTTTATCAAGTCAGCACAGAGTATTGCTGATTCATTGCCTGAAGATATGAGTGAAGTGGTTTTTTTGGGACGATCCAATGTGGGTAAGAGTTCTACATTGAATTCTCTCACACAAAGAAAAAATCTGGCTAAGAGTTCAGCAACTCCGGGGAAAACGCAGCTTATCAACTTTTTTGAAACGCGATATCTTTATAATGAGATGAGTTATCCGGTACGTTTTGTGGACCTGCCCGGATTTGGATATGCGAAAGTCTCCAAATCACTTAAAGAAGTCTGGCAGAAGAATCTGGTTGAGTTTATTCAGAACAGGGTTTCGATACGTTTGTTCATTCATTTGCGTGATGCCCGTCATCCCCATGCAAAGATAGATGATGATGTGGAGAAGTACATTGCTGATTTTATCCGTCCGGATCAAAGATATTTGACGGTGTTTACGAAAATAGATAAACTCAATCAAAAAGAACGGGCAAAATTAAAACGGGAATTTCCGGGTTCTATTACAGTATCAAACTTGAAAAAGAATGGTCATGACAGGGTACACTATGAAATACTCCAAACGATTTTCGATATTGCTGCAGAAGAGAAGAGAGATGAGGTACAGGCGTGATCGAACTGGTAAAGGCAAAACTGGATGATATTCCTGCCATGCAGGCACTGGTGGTCTCAGAAGTCAAAGACGGTATTATTCTCAATCGAAGTGAAGATGAAGTGGCAACCAATATCCGCTCTTATGTTCTGGCAAAAGAGAATGGTGTGCTGGTCGGGTATACCGCACTGCATGTCCATTCAAAAAGACTTGCCGAAATACGAAGCCTGATCGTTGATGAAAAATATCGTGGACAGAAGATCGGGCAAAAAATGGTAGAATTCACACTCCAGGAAGCAAAAGTACTGGGTGTGGAAGAAGATGTTCTGGTCCTGACCTACCTGCCGATGTTTTTTGATAAACTTGGTTTTAAAGAGATCAACAAAGAAGTGATCCCCGAGCATAAGATCTGGGCTGACTGCATTAAGTGTATCCATTTTCCTATCTGTAACGAAGTCGCATTGGTATATAAATTGGGGTTAGGGCAATAGTGTATGAACATAGTCTATAAAACCCTACAGAAATCACTACTATGGGTATTGGTTCTTGCATTTGTTATCTTTTATCCGATGTTGATCTCGATCTATGTATTTTTTCCTTTGCTTGTGGGTGTTATGGGATACCTGTTCATGAAAGGTCTGGAGACCAACAGGATTTCCTATATCGTTATTTCTCTGGTCTACTTCCTGAATCTTGAAGCCAATCTTGCTTTACCTTTTTTCCTGATCCTTATTTCTTCACTGCTGGTATATACACTTTTTTATTCGCATTTGAATTATTTTAGAAAGTGTAGGATATGCAGGCCTATACTCAGTGTTATTCTTATTGATTTTGTCTACTTGGGGCTATTGTTGTCTTATGATTTTATTTTTCAAACAACTAGTATCGTACTTGACAATATATTGGCGTATTCGCTGGTAGTAGATCTTTTAGTGGTGGTATTGCTGTGAGATATAAAATTTCAATACTTATATTTTTACTTATTTGGGGATTAATGATCGCCAGACTGTATCATGTCAGTGTAAAATCAAATTTTTATTATGAGAAACTGGCAAAAGACAATGTTGAGAGAACAGAGTACTTAAAACCGGTCAGAGGTGAAATAACAGATAGCCATGGCAATTTGCTGGCTATGAACCAGATAGGGTTTTCCATCTCTATTGTACCGCATCTGAGATATACGCCAAGAGAAGACGGTAATCAAACCAAACTTGAAAAGATCATTGATACACTGGTAGAAACTTTCCCTGATCTTAATGGAACGATTATGCAAAAAGTGTATAAAAAAGAGAGTTCTGCCTATAACCATAAATATATCAAAGTGGTGAACTTCATTCCCTATGCAGATATGATGTCCGCCTATCCCAAACTCAGTATCCACGATGAGATCAAGATCGAAGCGGAAACAAAACGTTATTATCCTTATGGAAGATATGCCGCACATATTATCGGATATACCGGACGATCGAACAAAAAAGAGAATGAAAAGAATGAGGTTGTTGACAAAGTAGGTAAAGTCGGGAAAACGGGTCTTGAGAGATACTATAATAATGTTCTTCAGGGGAAATTGGGCTATGTGGTCAATAAGGTAACCGCTACCAACAAAGCAATTGATCAGCTTGAAATGGTTATGCCAGAAGACAATAAGAACATTACGCTTAATATCAACATTGAATTACAGCAGCTTATTCACGAATACTTTAAAAAGAACAATCAGACCGGTGTGGCTGTGGTCATGCGTACCAATGGTGAAATTCTTGCAGCCGTTTCCTATCCTGCTTATGATCCGAACTTGTTTGTCGGAGGGATATCTACAAAAGACTGGAAAGCACTTCAGGAAGATCTCAACCACCCTTTTACCAATAAGATCATTCACGGTACCTATCCTCCAGGTTCAGGGATCAAAATGGGGATGGCAATGGCTTTTGAAAAAGCCAAACCCGGTATTTTGAATCATTCAGAATACTGTAAGGGATATATAACTATCGGTAACAGTTCACATAGATTCAGATGCTGGAAACACAGTGGGCATGGTACTGTAGCTGTACGTAAAGCGATCATGCAGAGTTGTGATGTCTTTTTTTACAAGAAGAGTTTACAGGTTGGTATCGATGCCATGTCCAAGTATTTACATGAATTTGGACTTGGTGTGAAAACAGGCGTTGATATGCCGCGTGAATATTCCGGTGTCATTCCTGATAAAGCGTGGAAAATGAAAAGGTTCAAACAGCCATGGTATCTGGGAGAAACAGTCATTGCAGCGATAGGGCAGGGATATGACCTTGTGACCCCTTTACAGATATCACGCTATACAGCGCTGATGGCTACAGGAAATCTGGTGACACCGAAACTTGCAAAGATCGTAGACGGTAATTTGACCAAACATGAAATAAAGCCGATCAAATTCGATAACTTTATCTATGAAGTGAGAAAAGGAATGTATGATGTTTGTAACACACTGGGAGGTACAGGTTACCGTGTGATGCATGACCTTCCTATTATAGTTGCAGGTAAAACAGGAACTTCCCAGGTCACTTCTATTCCTCAGGGGGTCTCAAAAAGACTGAAAGAATCCGAACTTGCCTATTTTCACAGATCACATGCCTGGTTCACTTCTTATGCACCTTATGACGATCCCCAGTTTGTTGTGACGGTACTGGTAGAACACGGAGGGCATGGAGGAAGTACTTCTGCACCATTGGCTGCGGAGATATATAAGTGGCTCTACAAAAAAGGCTACTTCAATAAAAAACCGAAAGATGAAATAGTCAATACAAATATAGGTGACTACAATACGACAGCAACCTCTACAGAACAGAATGCCTCGATCATTATTGAAGATAAGATCATTAAGAAAAACAAAGCGATCAGACAAAAAGTGAACAGGTCGGTTGAAGATCTGTTCTAATCAGATCGCTTTGTATCTGGATTAAAAACCTTGGGTGCCTATGTCCTTATTACATACTTTGTAAAGTATTGTTCAAAAAGAGTCCCAAAATGATAATGAGGCTTATTCCTGCAGATTTGGTGTAAAGTTTGTTTGCGGTGAGAAAGACAAGTAACAAGGTTGCAACGATCATGGTTGAAATATCAAATATATAGGCAGATGCATCTATTGGTATAGGATTTACCATGGCGGCTGTTCCCAGGACCACCGTGGTATTTGCCATATTGGAACCGATAATATTCCCTATGGCCATATCAACCTTTCCTTTAAGTGCCGCAGAGATACTGACAACCAATTCAGGAAGTGAAGTTCCCAAAGATATCATAATAATACCAATGACCCATTCGGATATGCCAAAGTCTCTTGCGATCTCAGAGGCACTTTCAACAGTGAAGTGTGCACCGATAATGACCAGTAGAAAACCGAGTATACTAAGAGGAATGACTTTGCTCCATGAAAAGCTGTTCAGGTCTATGTCTTCAAGCTCTTCAATATCCTCAAGATCCGGTATATTTTTGGCATCCTGAAGTAAGAACAGCAGGTAAGCACCCATTAACAGTAAAAGAAGAGAGGCATCGAATCTTGAGATGACCCCATCCAATATCATAAGAATGAAAACCAGTACAGGTACCAGTGCCCAGGTACTGTCTTTTGCAAAGAAGTCTCTGGCAGGATTGATCTTCTTTGAGATCAGAAATACGGTTGAGAGTACCAGAGTGATATTTAAAATATTACTTCCGATGACATTGGAAACAGCAATCGCTGATTTTCCGTCATAACTAGCTGCGACAGATGCTGCCATTTCAGGCAAAGATGTACCAAGCGCGATCAGTGTTGCCCCAATAATAAATTCAGGTATCTTGAATTTGAGTGCAATACGCTCACTCTGATTGATGATCACATCCGCTCCCCAGATAAGGACACCCATGGCGATCACAAAAATAACAAAATTCATTTATAACTCCTCAGTTCGTACGATCAGGCTGGACGGCAGACCAAATTTTTCGATCATCTCTTTCTCTTTTAGTCTCATTTCACCATTGTCTGTTTCATGGTCATGTCCCAAAAGATGAAGCAGACCATGAATAAAAAGCAGTGACAGTTCATCTCTTTCATCGTGCCCCAGTTCCTTTGCCTTTTCCTGAACGAAGTCTGCGGAGATGACAATGGAACCCAGGGGCATATTGGCTACAGCATTTTCCATGGGAAAACTCAATACATCCGTTGCTGTATCTTTTGACCTGTATTCCTGATTGAGTGCAGCGATCGTGTTATTCTCTGTCACAATGAGTTCTATCTCTTTGTCTGTGAGAGACTGTGCTATCTTTTCAAGTGCATTAAGATCAATATGCAGTGCTGTCTGATTGTCTAAATCTATAATATTCATGCTCGAAGTTTACCCAAATCTTGGTAAAATGACAGTAAATTAGCCGAAGAGGAAAAGAGTATCAATGAAGAAAACAGCAGTATGTATCATATCGGGCGGAATGGACAGTGCATTGTCCGCAAAAATAGCACAAAAAGAAGAATATGAGATCATTGCTCTGCATTTTAATTATGGACAGAGAACACAAAATAAAGAGTTGGAGTGTTTTCGTAAAATAGCTGAAAATGTTGAAGCAAGTGAAGTATATGAGATCGATTTGCCTTTTTTTGAACAGATCGGTGCTTCCGCATTGACCGATAAAAGTATTGAAGTACCTACCGGAGGGCTAGAAGACGGCGTGCCGGTCACGTATGTGCCGTTTCGAAACGGAATCTTCCTTTCCATTGCTGCTTCAGTTGCCGAAAAACATGCTGCCGAAGCACTTTTTATCGGTGTAGTGGAAGAGGACAGTTCGGGATATCCTGATTGCCGAGAGCAGTACATTGAACAGATGGAGAAAGCGATCAATCTTGGAACAAAAGATGAAACGAACCTGACAATCAAAATGCCGCTTGTCGCTATGAAAAAGAGTGAGATCGTACAAAAGTCGCTGGAGATGAAAGTACCATTGAAACATACGTGGAGTTGTTATAAATCTGAAGAGAAAGCCTGTGGTGTCTGTGACTCTTGCAGGTTACGCCTGCGTGGTTTTTCACAGGCAGGGGTAAAAGATCCTATTGATTACCAATAGCATCAGATCATGACTATGATCTGTGTTGGAATCCGTTTGCGATGAATGTAAATTCATAGTTGTGACCAGGGTATCTTGAAATTCCCTCAGAGATGAACTGTCTTCTTGTGATCTGTCTGTCCCAGTAGCGATACATAAGATCCTGGAACCACTGCTTGTCTTGGGGTTTGATCGTCATTTTATTGTACTTTGGGTCATTTCTGGTGCTGAGTGCCACTTCTGTCATGACTGGCTTGAATTTAGCCATCTTTGCTTCTGTGGGTGCCTGATAAACAGGTGCTGGAGCAAGTGACATACCGGTATCGGTACACGCAGTAAAAGTAAAGCCTGCGATCAGGGCGATGAGTAGGTTTTGTTTCATGTTTTATCCTTCATTTTTATGCATAAGTATATCGAATTTAACTAAATTAGACGAGAACAAACCTGCCGTTTTTTTTGTCTTTTTTGATTTTATCGTATTGGGAAAAAAGACCGTTCATGATGATAAATATGCCATTTTCCTGTAATGATTGTATAAAACCGACTGCAGAGGCGAAGTTGGCTGTCGCTTCAACTGGCTCAATGGCATACGGTACCATGGCACCGGTCAGGATAATACGCTTTTCCATATCTGCATCAGCCAGATATTCAGCGGTAAGATCCATACTATCTGTTCCGTGGATCACGATGATATCGTCAAATGAAGACTGTGAAATGATCGCAAGCAGTTCGAGTCTGTCATGACTGCTCATTTCCAGACTGTCTTTCCCGATGATATTCATAATTTCAAAATCACAGAGCCATTTTGATGTCAAGGATTTTAACGCTTTTTCTCCCTTGTCCACTTTCAATTTCCCTTTGATAGGATCATAGAATTTGTTGAATGTACCACCGGTATTGATGATGAGTATTTTTTTATCTGTTGACATGTTCATGCTTCCTCTGAGTAATTGCTATATTTTACCTCAATGATGATAAAATACAGGAATTTATTTTAGGAGTGTATGAATGGTAATGAAGGGCAAAAAAGGGGTTATCCTCGGTATAGCGAACAAAAAATCGATTGCTTACGGTATTGCAAAAGCCTGCCAGGAGCAGGGTGCCGAGATGGCGATCACTTTTCTCAACGAGAGATTTGAACAGAAGCTGGCTCCTATAGCAGAAGATCTGGACTGTGGAGCAAGACTTTACCCTTGTGATGTCTCCAAACCTGAAGAGATCAAAGCATTGAAAGTATCTCTTGAAAAAGATTTTGGAGAGATCGACTTTATCGTTCACTCTATTGCCTTTGCTCCCAAAGAGGGATTAAGCGGTCGTTTTGTAGATATTTCAAAAGAGGCGTTTGATGTGGCTATGGATATTTCTGTTTATTCATTGGTTGAAATTGTCAGAGAGTTAAAACCTATTCTTTCTAATAGCTCTTCCGTATTGACACTCTCTTATTATGGTGGAGAAAAATATATTCCTAACTACAACCTTATGGGTGTAGCAAAAGCAGCACTGGAAATGACGGTCAAATATTTAGCTGAAGATCTTGGACGAGACGGTATTAGAGTCAATGCGATCTCTGCAGGTCCTATTAAAACACTTGCCGCAGCGGGGATCGGTGATTTTGCCTTTATGTTGAAATGGAATAAAGCGCATGCACCGTTAAAAGAGAATGTATCGATTAATCAGGTAGGAAACTCCGGTATGTATCTGCTTTCTGATCTTTCATCAGGTGTTACAGGTGAGATCCACTATGTAGATGGCGGATACAACATCATGGGAATGCCTGCAGTAGAATTTGATGAAAATGGAAAACCACATATTGCCTGGAATGGAGAGAGTAAATAAGCAAAGGCTTGTTTACAATGTTGCATGATGAATTTTGAATGTTAAATAATAAATCTGACTCTCCGGAATATTTGGCTAAAAGAGCTTTTTACGACAAAGTACTCACTATCTATGGACGTAATGCTGTTCTGGAGGCTTTAGAAGACGAGGCTGTCAGTATTCATAAACTGCATCTCTCAAAGTCCAACAAAGATGCTGCAGTGCTTGAGCAGATGAAAGCCATTGCTAAACAAAGAGGTATTGAAGTTTCCTATCACGATAAACAGTCTCTTTCACGTATCTCTAAAAATGCCAAACAGGATCAGGGTGTTGCGCTTGATATTGTTCTGGAACACTTTGGAGATGAAGAAAGCTTCAGATCTGTACATAAAAATTATCGTATCATCGCTTTAGACGGTGTGACCAATCCTCAAAATCTTGGTATGATCATCCGATCCTGTGCAGCTGGAAAGATAGATGCTGTTCTGCTTCCGACCAAAGGCGCAGCACAGATCTCACCTCTGGTCATTAAGGCTTCTGCCGGTACGCTTTTCAAAATGCCCATTATCAAAACTTCCAATCTCAAGGATACCTTACTCTCTTTTCGGGCTGATGGTGCAGGAATCTATACACTTTCTTCACATGCGAAGAAAAACTATACAGAGGAAAACTACTCCGATAAAACCATTTTTGTTTTAGGGAATGAGAGTGAAGGGGTCAGTGCAAAGGTAGAATCTATCTGCAATGCAAGCATTACCATCCCTATGCAACGTGGTGTCGAGTCCCTCAATGTGGCTGTTACTGCTTCTCTACTCGCCTTTTTGTAATATTTACTTTATGATATAATGGATTCAACCATATCATAAAGGAGTTCCTATGCCTCAAGAAAAAGAAGAAATATTTAAAAAGATCGGTGTGGATGTCAGTGAAGACAATATCAACATAGATCTTACAAAAACCAAAGATTTTTTCAATACTTTACAGAATACCTTACAGGAAAAAGCAGAAACGATGGAAAAAGATATTGCCGAAGGCAAACTGGATCTTGAAAAAAATGTGGGTATTAAAGTCGACAACGAACACATTAATATCGACTTGAAAAAAACAAAAAGTTTCATAGAAGAGTTTGGGAAAAAGATCGAGCATTTCCTTGGTGAGATAGACAAGGTAGTGGAGAAGATAGATAAAAAATGATGACGGCTACCGCAATACTATAGTAATTCATTTTATGCAGGATCATTAGGTATTGACAAAAGATTAAAAGGATATCTAATGAACAGGAATATGGGCAGAGTATTTTTTATCATATTTACAATACTTTTTTTAGTGGCTTGCGGTGGAGGCGGTGGAGGTAACATTACAGAGAATGATGGAACCTTAAATTTAACAGAAGAGCAAAAAGCTATACAGATTATTGCAGATTATGCTCAAAATGCTGAATTTGCTCCAACAGTAAAAGATTATGCCGATGCAGGTGTTATAGGTATTACAGCAGAGAATCTTTCTCAAATTAATGCTGTGGTAGAGGAACTGAAGTATGATGATGTAGATACAAGTGCCGAGATACAGGCACTTTTTGACAGTTTAGCGCTTACCTGTATACAGGTTCTTACCCATGCTTACAATCCTTCAACAGGTGAAGAAAATGATTTTCCTACCTCTTGTGATGTCCCTGCGGGGTGGATTATTGGAAATATTATAACAGAAATACCTCATATCTATGGAGAAGGAGGGGGACATCCTACGGCATACTATGATGAAGTAGATACCAATATGACAACGGTGTATTACCCTACCGATATACCGGCAGGTACAAAAGTCCCTGTAGTATTTTTTGCTTCCGGTTTTGGCTCTGCTGATGCAAAAGACTACGAGTCTCTTTTAACGTTTATTGCCAGTCACGGATACTATGTCATCTATGCGAAACATGCATGGGACAATGTCTTTGTAAATTTAGAGAAGATGCTTGATTTCAATAATGGCATTTTACCACATATTGATACGACACGCATAGGTGTCATAGGACACTCGTTAGGGGGAGGCTATACCTTTAACATTCTCAAATACTTTTCAGATAAAGGCTATGGAAGCAATGGCAGGTTCCTCATGGCAATGGAAGCCTGGTATGCCTTTAACCTCAGTGAAAATGAGCTGAAGCATTTACCTTCCAATACCAATGTCATCATGCAGCAGTATGGTGCGGGTGGGAACAACACAGCAAATGACACAGACCCTCGCATACCACTGACAGAGTTTTACCTCTTAGACTCCATAGCAAAGACACAGAAAGATTGGCAGGTCTATGAAAATGCTGACCATCATTACCCTTATGGGAGTAGAGACTACACTCAAATGCAGTATATACTCAAGCCGCTTGATGCCTTGATGGCATACACCTTTAAAGGTACACCTTCTGCCCAACCCATAGCACTGGAGCAGGGAAGTGACGATCCTTATAACTATGGTCATGGTATTCAAGAGGTCAATGCAACTGCTGATTATGGCTATAAGTGTGCTGACAATCTGACTTTGGCAGTGGACTATTGTGATATGGCACAGTGGTATAGTAACAAACAGCTCATTTTGCATCAAAAAGGACACTGGCTGCCAAGTATGGCAGGCAATTTTGCATCAAGAGCAGCCTACATCAACACTTTGCCTTTTTCAGGCTTTACCATGGTGGGTAACTCCTATACCGACAGGGTGATGGAATCCAATACAACACTCTTGCCTTACACGTATATTTGGGATGAAGTAAAAGAAGTAAAAGACTTATATCCTACCAAATCAAACTTTTTAACGGTGCATATGCATTACCCTGCTGATTTCTGGGATGATACCGTATGGAACAATGTCATAGCCAATTTCAAA
>JAMONL010000126.1 GCA_027065815.1 Sulfurovum sp. | reverse complement strand
CTCAAGCGGGCAGCCACCCGCGGTGTGACATGCAGGGCAATGGCCGACGATATCGGTTCACGTACCATGATACGTTCCAAGCACTGGACAGCCATGGAGAAAGCGGGTGTCAATTTGGCTGTACTTCTGCCTGTTGGCAATCTGCTGCTTCGACCATTTATGGGAAGGATAGACCTCAGAAACCACAGAAAGGTAGTTGTCATTGATGCAAATATCACTTACTGCGGAAGTCAGAACTGTGCTGATCCGGAATTCCGTGTCAAGCCGAAGTTCGCTCCCTGGGTAGATATTATGATGCGTTTCGAAGGTGCTATCGTCACTGAGAACCAGTATCTCTTTGTCTGTGACTGGATGTTGTATGCAGGAGAAGATCTTTATGATCTTCTGCGCCAACCGATATCTCCTCTTAAGCCGGGCTTTGCTGCACAGGTTATAGCCAGTGGCCCTACTGTGCGCCCCACAGCGATACCTGAAATGTTCGAATCTCTTCTCTATGCTGCCCGCCGTAAGATCATTATTACCACTCCCTACTATATCCCGAATGAATCTTTGCAGGAGGCACTGTGTACTACTGCATACCGCGGTGTAGAAACAATCATCATTTTTCCTAAAAAAAATGATTCCTGGGTCGTTGGTGCTGCCAGTCGAAGTTACTACATGGATCTGCTCAAGGCAGGTGTAAAGATCTATGAATATGAGGGCGGACTGTTGCATACCAAATCTGTGACTCTGGATGGTGAGGTGACCCTGATCGGTTCTGCAAACATGGATCGGCGAAGCTTTGAGCTCAACTATGAGAACAATATCCTGTTCCATGATCCTGAAATGACTGTACAAATGCAGCAGCGCCAGGAAGAGTATATATGCAGTTCACAGATAGTCAGTCTGGATGAAGTGAATGCATGGCCTTTTGCCCGTCGTTTATGGAATAATACCATTGCAATATTTGGACCGGTTTTGTGATTTTGGAAATGATAAGTATTCGTTGGTCTAAATATGCAATTTATAGGCCTGTAGAGAGATGAACTAAATTTATGTTATTATATAGTTAAGAAAAAAGATGAATAAGTAAAAGACCAAAACTACTAATATTGGTATATTTTTTTGAACTTCGTAAAGAACATCAAGTTGTTTTTTCCCATTTTCAAGATTAAGGAATACAAATGAAAAAACTACTTATAGTATTATCTCTGGGGTTATCTCTCTTTGCTACTGCAGGAGAGTTGCTACCTTCCTGGAACGAAGGAAAAAGCAAAACAAACATCATAAACTATGTGAAAGCAGTGACAGACAAAAAGAGTGCAGATTTCATAGTAAAACAAGACCGTATTGCTGTTTTTGATAACGATGGGACACTCTGGTCAGAACAGCCTGCCTATTTTCAATTCTTTTTTGCTGTGGACAGAGTGAAAGCCCTGGCTTCTAGACATCCGGAATGGAAAACAGAACAGCCTTTCAAAGCAGTATTGGAAGATGATATGAAAACAGTAATCGCTTCGGGAAAAGAGGGGCTGTTAAAACTTATTATGGCGACACATACAGGGATGAGTGATGAAGAGTTCGATGCTATTGTCATTGAGTGGATCAAAACTGCAAAACATCCGACTAAAAATGTGCATTATTCGGAACTTGTATTTCAACCAATGCTTGAACTTTTAGACTATATGCGTGCCAATGGTTTTAAGACTTTCATCGTTTCAGGTGGAGGGATAGACTTTATGCGTCCCTGGGCATCTGAAGTGTATGGGGTTCCTAGTAATCAGATCATAGGTTCTGAAATTGAAGTGAAATATGAAGATAAAAAGATCGTAAGAGTGCCAAAAGTAAGATTTATTGATGATAAAGAAGGGAAACCTGTCGGTATTCACTACCATATAGGTCAAAGACCGGTAGCTGCCTTTGGTAATTCTGACGGTGACTTTGCAATGATGGAGTATACAGAAGCCAATAAAAAGTATAAAACCTTTCAACTTTATGTACATCATACGGATGACAAGAGAGAGTGGGCGTATGACAGAAAATCACATATAGGTCAACTTGACAAGGGACTGGACTATGGAACTGAGCATAACTGGACGATCGTTGATATGAAAAAAGACTGGAAAGTGATTTATCCATTCGAGATGAAAAAATAAAGAATAAAAAATAGTAAATTAAAAATCAAGGCGTATGAAACGATGAAAAAACAGTTAAAATATTTATGGCCAATATGCATTTCTTTGGTTTTTGTTGCTTGTACTGAAGTAAACAGTCCAACACCTAAACAGGAGAAGCCCTCATTGCCGGCTATCACAAAAACAGATACCCATAAATACTACCCGGGAAAATTTGTCTGGCATGACCTTTTAACAGATGATATCTCTTCTGCCAAAAAGTTTTATGCCGGAATATTTGATTGGACATTTGAAGATAAAGAGGGATATACACTGGTTATGAATAAAGGCAAACGTATTGCTGGAATGATACACGTTAAACCTAAGTCAGATACTGAAGTTGAAGCAGTGTGGCTACCGACTATGTCTGTAACAAATGTGGACAAAGCTGCAAAATATGTACGTTCAAAAAAGGGTAAGGTACTCAAAGGACCTCTTGATATGAAAGAGAGAGGAAAAGGTGCTCTCGTGAGTGATCCTTATGGTGCGCAAATTGTTCTTCTTACTGCAAAAAATGGAGATCCTCTTGATGGAAAGATCGAGACAGGTGATTGGTTATGGAACGAACTTTGGACTAAAGATGCTAGAAAGAGTAACAAGTTCTACCGTCATTTAGGACATTATGATAAAAATAAAAAGCAGAACGATTATTACGTCCTGGCATCCAAAGGTAAATGGCGTGCAGGGATAAGAGATCTTTCCAAAGAAAAGATAAAAGAGCGCTGGGTTCCGGTGATCCGAGTGGAAGATCCTGAAGCTGTTAGCAGTAAAGTTAAAAAGTTTGGTGGTAAAGTATTGATGCCTGCAACTCCCTCATTTATGCATGGGGATGTGGCAGTACTTGCCGATAATACCGGTGCAATGTTCATTGTGCAACGCTGGTCAGAAGGAGAAAAATAATGAAATATTTTAAATATATTTTTGCATTTATAGCGCTATTCCTACTTAGCGGATGTACGGTTTATCCTTCTGTATCTGTTGGGTATGGCTATGGATATGGTACTGGTGTTTATGGCGGGTATGGATATCCCCATTATGGCTATGGTGGTGGATACTACAGACCTCCGCATGGGGGAAGACCTCCTAATAGACCAAGACCTGAACATCCTATATCAAAGCCGAACAGACCAGGGGTTTCTCCATCACGACCTAGCAACAGACCGGTGAGCAGACCTAGTTCTCGACCAGCTATGGGACGACCAAGTACAAGACCTAGTGGAGGAATGTCCAGGGGACGTCGCTGATTGTATATTGTGAAAAGACTCTTTTTTGATTACGTCATATCGTCTATCATGATCTTATAATAGATACTTCTACTTATCTTTTCCGAAGTGTTTGTGACGGCATTTCATTAAAGAGTTTTTTATATTCACTTCCAAAATATCCCATTTGTAGAAAACCATTTTCCATAGCAATATCTCCTATGTTTGTTGTACCTGATCCATCTGAATGAAGGAGACGTTTTCTTATATTATGGAGACGATGTATTTTGAGGTAGGCAAAGGGGGCGATATTAAAGTGTTTTTTGAAGATCCTCTCAACTGTCCGTTCACTTTTCCCTGTCAATGCAGTAAGATCTATCATCTGAATAGGTTGATCCGCATGATCTTTTAGATAAGTAAGAATTTTTTTTGAAAGGAGCAATGATTCATCTCTTTTTAGATGAGAAATATCTTTACTGTGATCCAGTGCATTTGCATAGATCCCCAAAATGTGATGATAGAGTAATTCTCTGTTTATCTGTGCAACTTTGTCATCATTTTCTGTTTCCAGATAGTGTAATATCCCTCCAAGTTTAGTGGAGAGTTCTTTTTGTACTTTTTTGTTAAAATGAAGCACTTTGTTATTGTCTTTTTCGAGTGTTATACCCAGTTTAAGCAGATCAGTGCGTTTAAACTGAAAAGATGACCAGTGCGTGTCTGCCGTAATACAGGATGCAATCGTACCTCCCTCATCCCCCATCATGACATCATGCTTCTGAAGTCTGTTTCCATTAAAAATAGACTCCTCTTTGCTGTCATGTATAAAACCAAATGTCATATTGTCTCGGGAGATCGTACCTTCTGTCAGTATGGTGTTAGAGTAGCGAGAACTGTCGAGTATGCCTTTACCTATAGAAGCATGGAACATATCTGCCTGAAAAGAGCCTTTACCTATCTGATGCAGATCGAAGTCAGCTCCTTTGATGACATCACGCAGGAGATCACTGTCAAAACAGGTGAGGGTTTGTTTCTGTATAGGTGACAGGTTAGGATCTAAAGTATGGTTCATCTTAACTATTTTCTCTCCTTAAGTTTTTAAATACAAATATGTATTGGTGACGGAAATCTAATAAATTATACTCATATTTTTTATAGATATACTTTAGAATTCTAAATATATAAGGATGGAAATATGAAAAAGAGTACAAAGTTTCTACTTGCTTTGGGGTTAGGTCTTGCAGTAGCAATGCCAACGCAAGTGATGGCAAAGAAACCAAATATTTTGGTTATTTGGGGAGATGATATCGGGCAGTCGAATATCAGTTACTTTACCCATGGATTGATGGGGTATAAGACACCCAATATAGACAGTATTGCACAGGCAGGTATGACGTTTACAGATTATTACGGTGAACAGTCATGTACGGCAGGTCGTTCAACATTTATTATGGGGCAAAGTGTTTTACGTACCGGACTTTCCAAAGTGGGTGTTCCCGGAGCAGATGAAGGTATGCAAATAGAAGATCCAACGATTGCCGGGCTACTTAAAGCTGAGGGGTATGCGACAGGACAGTTTGGTAAAAACCACTTGGGTGACAAAGATGAAATGCTTCCGACCAATAACGGTTTTGATGAATTTTATGGAAACCTTTATCATCTCAATGCAGAAGAGGAGCCTGAGAATTTAGATTATCCGAAAGATCCAGCATTTAAAAAGAGATTTGGTCCTAGAGGAGTGATTCACTCATTTGCAGATGGGAAAATAGAAGATACAGGACCTTTAACAAAAAAACGTATGGAGACTGTAGATGATGAAACCGTTGCAGCAGCCTTAGACTTTATGGAACGTCAGGTCAAAGCAGATAAGCCTTTCTTCATCTGGTGGAGTGGTACACGTATGCACTTTAGAACCCATGTGAAGAAAGAACTGAGAGGTATTTCAGGACAGGATGAGTATTCTGACGGAATGGTAGAACATGACAGACATATTGGACTTTTTCTTAAAAAGCTTGATGATCTGAAAATAGCGGACAATACCATTGTATTTTATTCTACAGACAATGGCCCACACATGAATACGTGGCCGGATGCGGGTATGACACCTTTCAGATCTGAGAAAAACACGAACTGGGAAGGTGGATGGAGAGTCCCTGCTATGGTTAAATGGCCAGGTCATATTAAGCCTGGAACATGGTCAAATGAAATTATGCACCATATGGACTGGCTACCGACATTCCTGGCTGCTGCCGGAAATGACCACATTAAAGAAGACCTTATAAAAGGTGGTGTAAAAGCGATAAACCGTGAATACAAAGTGCACCTTGACGGGTATAATTTCTTACCATACCTAACAGGTGAAGCGAAAAAAGGTCCACGTAAAGAGATCATTTACTTTACAGATGATGGCGATTGTGCAGCAGTGCGTTATGGTGACTGGAAAGCAACATTCTTGGAACAAAAATATGATGCCGGCTTTAGAGCATGGATGGAACCATTTACTGAACTGAGAGTGCCACTCATTACAAATCTTCGCAGAGACCCATATGAGAAAGCAATGTTGACGTCAAACACTTACTATGACTGGATGCTTGACCGTGTCTTTATGTTGTATGGTGCAAAAGCCATTGTGGGTGAATTCCTTAAAACCTTTAAAGAGTTCCCACCAAGACAGGAAGCTGCATCATTTAACCTAGGTGATGTGATGAAGAAAATGTCGGCACCTACTGCAAGGTAGACCACCTGACATACACCTATGATTTCAGGGGAGTATTACTCCTTTGAAGTCATTTTTTTATTTTAAGTGTATTGAGATGCTTTTAAAATAAAAAACATATGAAGAAAGAGAGAAAAAAATGACAAATCTTAAAAAAATGATGACAGGACTACTGTTTGCCTTGGCACTAGCATCAACTACCGTTGCTTATGCCGAGGAATCCCCTGAAAGTCCCATAGCTGTTACGACGGCAAACCCTGATGTTACACCAGGAAACTTGAACTTAATGGTTAGGCATATGACCAGTGATGAACTCTTTGTAGAAGCTGATGGATGGTTGGTCTTACTGCAAGAGGCAGCTAAGAAAGTGTATGATACCAAGATCGCGATACAAGATAAGAATGTGCAGATAGATGCTTTAAGTGCCAAAGATAACAATGAGACAGCAGCAGAGGAGAGAGAAGGGATCAAACAGAAGGTCTCAGTACTCACGGAAGAGAAGAGTGTTCTGCTTGAAGAACTGACAAAACTGCGTGCTGAAAGAAAGACCATGGTATCCCGTCTTGACACAGTATTGAAAAATATCAATGACAAGATCGGTATGGATGCCACAGGGAAAGAGTTGGATAAGGTACTTCCATACCGCCGCTATATCGATACCGTAAGCGGTATTTCCTTGAAAGTGACAGATGCCCATTCTGCATGGAAAACAGTTTCCGGATGGGTCATGTCAGATGAAGGCGGTATTTACTGGTTGATCAATATTGCAAAATTCCTTGCAATACTTTTTATGGCTATGATCATCTCTAAATTGCTAAGCAAAGGTGCAAGAAGAGCATTGGAACATACGCCAAGCAATTCACAGCTTCTCAATGACTTTATTGCCAACATTATCCATAAAGTGGTCATGCTCATAGGACTTCTAGTTGCTCTGGCTGCACTCGATATCAATGTCGGGCCGATCATGGCAATGGTAGGTGCAGCAGGTTTCGTGGTTGCCTTCGCATTGCAGGGTACACTCAGTAACTTTGCAAGTGGACTGATGATCATGCTGTACCGTCCTTATGACATCGGTGATGTGGTAGATGTTGCAGGTATCGTAGGTACAGTTGAGTCAATGACACTGGTTTCCACAAGTATTGTGACACCGGACAATAGAATGATGGTTGTGCCCAACAACTCCATCTGGGGCAATATCATCACCAATGTGACCCATAGTGATACACGTCGTGTAGATATGACATTCGGTATCGGCTATAACGATGACATTGATCAGGCTGAGAATGTAATGAAAAAGATACTTGCAGCACATCCGCTTGTATTGAAAGACCCTGCACCGGGTATTGCCATCACAGAGTTGGCTGACTCTTCAGTGAATTTCAATTGCCGTCCATGGGTCAAAACAGCGGATTACTGGACCGTCTATGCAGATGTAACACGTGCTGTGAAAGAAGCGTTTGACAAAGAGGGTATTTCTATTCCTTATCCTCAAATGGATGTACATATGGATCCGGCAAAAAGCTAGATGAAAAAATATTTTGCAATAGGCATGGTATTTGCCACTTTTATTTTAGGGACAAGCAAAATGTATGCAGCAGGGGATGGGCCAAGAGTATTTTGGGCTGTACCTGTAGATACCAATGTATTGACACCTATGTACTTCTCTTTTGATTCAAATTATGGTTTCGATAATTCACTTATTGTACCGGATGCTGAATTTAATACCAATATTTTTGCTTTAATGTATACAAGAGCCATCTCTTTTGGTGGAAATCTTGGATCGATCTCTGTTATCGTGCCTGGCGCTAAAGTGGAAGCCCGTGTTGGGAACCTTCCCAGATTTCAAGGTGAGAGTTCCGGTTTGGGTGATATTACAGTGATGGGTGTCATGTCACTTATGGGTGCACCTGCGTATAGCAAAGAAGAGTTTGCTTCGTATACTCCGGAAACTATTGTTGACCTGCTCATTGCTGTAACAGCACCAACCGGAGAATATGATACAGACAAGAGTATCAATTTAAGTTCAAACCGATGGTCGATCAGAGTAGGTGCTCCCATCATGCATTTTTTTAGTGCAGGACCGGGGAACAGTACTTCTTTAGAGGTAGAACCAAGTGTCACTTTCTTTTCTGAGAATGATGATGCTTCATTGGAACAGTCACCTCTGTATAAACTGGAAGCACACGTGACACATGATTTTACTATGATGTTTTGGGGAAGTGTAGATGCTATGTATACAGCAGGTGGTGAGACAACGGTGCATGGGATAGAGAAAGACAATTCTCAGCGTTCTCTTGGGCTTGGGGTATCTTTGGGAGCATTTTTCTCAAAAACACTTGGTATGACACTGAGTTACGGGGAAATTGTAAGCAACAATGAACACAGCCAGGACGGTACGATGTTTAGAATGACAGGCAAATATTTATTTTAGAGATGTTGACGTACTGTTTACTATAAAAATAATTTATGCTATTATCTATAGTTAAGAAAAAATTATAAAAGGAAAATCTATGAAAAAAACAACTTCAAAATTGATGTTGGCTTTAAGTCTTGGGCTTGCTGCAGTAGCAATGCCAACTCAGGTCATGGCCAAGAAACCAAACATTCTTGTAATGTGGGGTGATGACATTGGTTACTGGAATATCTCAGCAATCAACCAGGGAATGATGGGATACAAGACACCTAACATTGATTCTATTGCAAAAGAGGGTGCACTTTTTACAGATATGTATGCACAAAATTCATGTACAGCAGGTCGTGCTTCTTTCATTTTAGGAGAGCAGCCATTTAGAACAGGTTTACTTACTATTGGTATGCCTGGATCCGATCATGGTATACCGGATTGGGCACCAACGATTGGTGACTTACTTAAAGAACAGGGCTATGCAACAGGACAGTTTGGTAAAAACCACCTGGGTGACCAAGACAAACACTTACCCACAGCACACGGATTTGATGAATTTTTTGGTAACCTTTATCACCTCAATGCAGAAGAAGAACCAGAGACATATTACTATCCAAAAGATCCGGAATTTCATAAGAAGTTTGGACCTCGTGGTGTGATCCACTCTTTGGCTGATGGAAAGATCGAAGATACAGGACCACTTACAAGAAAAAGAATGGAAACAATAGATGGTGAATTCGGTGCGGCAGCAAAAGACTTTATGTCTCGTGCGGTCAAAGCAGACAAACCTTTCTTTGTATGGATGAACTTCACCAGAAACCATATTTGGATCAGACAAAAAGAGAAGTATCGTGGTATTACAGGTATCGGACTTTATCCTGATGGTATGACAGAGCTTGATGATATGGTTGGTGATATGCTTGATCATGTTAAAAAATTGGGTGTTGAGGACAATACGATCGTTATATTCTCTACTGATAACGGCGCAGAGAAAATTACTTGGCCAGATGGCGGTGTGACACCATTCTATGGGGAAAAAGGTACAACTTGGGAAGGTGCTATGAGAGTACCACAAGTGGTTAAATGGCCAAATACTATTAAGCCAGGTACGATAGTCAATGACATTATGTCTCAAGAAGACTGGATGCCTACACTGCTTGCAGCTGCAGGTGTGGATGATATTAAAGAAAAACTGGCTTCCAAAGACGGATACACAGCACATGGGAAGAAGTTTAGAGTACATCTTGACGGATATAACTTTAAACCATATTTTGAAGGTAAAGCCAAAAAAGGTCCAAGACGTGAGATCTTATACTTCGCAGCATCAGGTATGCTGAACGCGATCCGTGTAGATGACTTTAAAATTGCCTTTGCACAGGAAAAAGGTGCTATCAATGAAGCATTCCGTCAAGTACCGGCATGGCCTGTGATCACCAACCTGAGAGCAGATCCGTTTGAGTCTGCACAACGTGACTCAGGTATGTATGTCAAATGGTATGCAGACAATATGTGGATGATGGTACCGGCACAAGGGGTTGTACAAAAATTCCTGGCTTCAATTGAAGGATATCCTTTCCAGGAAGGTTCAACTTTGAGTGCCGGAAACATTGGCTACAATACACTGAAACTGAAAAAAGCGTCAGATCAGTTTAAAAATCTGTTGAAAACCAGTCCAATTAACTAAGGTTCATACCTTTTCCAAAGGATCCCTCCTTTGGAAGGGGTGTTTAAAGTCCATCAAGGTGGATTTTAAACATCCTCTTAAAATATACATATTACATACAGAGCTTATGAATTCATCCAATACTTACAAGATAAAATGAATGTTAGTTTCTACGTAATGTTTGAGAAGGTAATTCCCCGAATAGTTTTTTATAATTATTTGAAAACCGACCTAAATGAAGATATCCATATTTTAATGCAGCATTGGAGACAGAGATATTTTTGTCATGAATGAGTGTTTGTCGTACAAGTGAGAGTCTATAGCATGCATGATAGTCTCTCACCGTGAGGTTAAATATTTGTTTGAAAGTGATCTCTATCGTTCTTACACTTTTGTTTGTGAGTTGGCAAAGTTTATACATTTGTAATGGCTCTTCAATATGCTCTGCAATATAATCTCTAACATTGAGTGCCATCAAATACCCATCTGAATAGCGTAGTTCTAATTTATTATCTAAACTTTCAATAGTCTGGATAAAGTGGGAGAGTATCATGTCTTGGAGTACTTCCTGGCTCTCTTTACCTTCTGATAATTGTTTTTCTAATCTTGAATATGTTTGGTTAAATTGATGAAAAGATTTTTTATCAAGCGTAAAGAGCTTCGTTGTCTTTACTTTGAGCCCATATTTGGCCAAATGTACTTTTGGAATATTAATAGCAGTCCAGATGGTATGTTGCGGTATGGTAAATTCTGCATCTGCATGTATGGGTAAAAGGATAAGACTTCCACCTGTCAGATCTGCACCACATACTTTACCTGTCTCATCCATACGATGTACTATCATTAATGTGACTGTATTTGGAGAAAATGC
>JAMONL010000125.1 GCA_027065815.1 Sulfurovum sp. | reverse complement strand
TAATATTTTTAACCAATGTCTCATAATTGAAATAAAGATCAAAATTGAAAATTCTTTTTTGATCTTTAATTTTTTCTTTTAATTCTTCCCAATCTTCTGTTGGTCTATTATATTTGTTGAACGATAAGAAATCAATACCATAAATAACATTTTTGATAGGATTAAATTTATAGGCATAGAGTAAAGTATAATAATGTACATCAGTTCTGGAACGGGGTTGTCCTACATTAAAGGTTTTTCCTCCAAGATATTTATCGACAACTTCTGGATTCATTACTCCAACACGGGAAGAACCAAGAAGCAATGTATCATAGTTCCCTCTTTCAAGTGAATTGGCTTGAAACCTTGTTGTCAAATAGCTATTGCTGAATTTTTTAGAATTAATTCCTTCAATTTGAACCATTCTATTAAGTCCATAGGGATCTACAATATAGTTAAATATTCCTACCATCAACATTACAATAAAAACCATGCCAAGATTGATCATGACCCATTTCTTACCATGCATTTTCTATAGCCCTCCTTTAAAAATTAAAATATAGAAACTCAGATACTTTGTTCAATGACAAAATACTGATAATGAAAGCTATAGCTGAAAAAAGAGCCGTCTTGTAATTTAACTTGAAAGTTTTTGCGAGCTCATTAGAGTTCTTAAAGAAAAAGACAAGTATAAGACTGCCAAATAACCATGCAAATGAGGAAAGACCTGCACCAACGTTATGAAGCCAGGAAGAACCGAATTCAACCCCATACTGATGTAAAAAGATGAGCTTTTTTGAGAGTGCTTCAGGAATTACAATATTATTGATATTGAACATACCATGTAATACTTTTATTGCATCATCCCACTCTTTTGCCCGGAAAAAGACCCAGGTAATATTGATAAAGTTAAAGGTAATGAACCATGCAAGAAATGTATGCATCTTAAAACCAAGTTTTTGCCATCCTCTTTGTATGATCAAGGCAACACCATGAAGCACTCCCCAAAAGACAAATGTCCATCCTGCACCATGCCATATTCCTCCAAGAAGAAAGGTAAGGAAGAGGTTGAAATATGTCCTTGGTTCTCCCTTTCTATTCCCCCCTAACGGTATATAAATATAATCCTTAAGAAACCGGGAGAGAGTCATGTGCCAACGTCTCCAAAAGTCTTGAATTGATAATGCTTTATAGGGTGAATTAAAGTTGATCGGCAATTTGATATTAAATAACAGGGCAATTCCTATTGCCATATCGGTATAACCACTAAAATCAAAATAAAGCTGTAAAGTATAGCTTAGTGAAGTAAACCATGCCTCAATGAAATTAAGGGTTTCTGAAACATCAAATCCATTATTTGCCCATACAGAAAAAGTATCTGCAATCATAATCTTTTTAAAGAGTCCTATAGAGAAAACAAAAAGCCCCAGTGCTATATGATGATAGTTTTTAACTTTGTTTCTCAGCTTGGCAAACTGCGGCATCATTTCTGAATGGTGAACAATGGGGCCAGCAATAAGTTGAGGGAAAAAAGTTACAAACAATGCATAATTGAGAAAATCATATTCTTTGGTTTCTGTTTTATAACTGTCTACAAGATATGAGATCTGTTGAAAAGTATAAAAACTGATTGCCAAAGGTAAAGCCAAATGAAGTAAAGGGATTTCAGTATTTGCTATATAATTAATATTTGATATAAAAAAATCTGAATATTTAAAATACCCAAGCAGTGCTAAGTTGAATATAATTCCAACTGTCAAAAGTCCTTTTTTGGGATAGCTTTTTTTTGTCTTCTCATAAGTGGAAAGTTGATGTCCAACAGCATAATTGAAAAGCATTGAAACCAAAATAAGGGGAAGGTATGCTACATTCCACCAGCTATAGAAAAAAAGTGAGGCAAAAACCAAAAAACCTTTTCCTATTTCTGTCAGTCTCTTTTGATTCAAATAAAAATAGATAAAAAAGGTTATTGGCAAAAACAGAAATATAAATTCATAGCTGTTAAATAACAAATGGTTTCCTTTATTGTATGATCTTTTATCCAGTAACAATCATTAATTTACTTTTCACAATCGGTACATTAAGATGAACTTCTTTTTTAACTTAAAATGTCGAGATATATGCAGCAAGTGCTTCTATGTCAGTATCACTCATGTGTTTCAGCATACCCTTTTTCCATGCACCCATACCTGTTACGTTCCGTGTTCCGGCTTTATAGGCTTTAAGTTTTTTTTCTATCTCTGCCTTTGATTGCCCTTGAAGGAGTGCAGATTTTTCAAGGGCTTTTCTATTTCCCTTCTCTCCATGACATTCTGAGCATTTTGTATATAATTTTGCTCCCGTATCAATTGTTTCCTGAGAAACACTGTTACATCCTGTTAAAAGAGTCAATACTGTTAAGAAAAATAATCTGTTATATATCATTATTTACACATTCCTCCTCTTTGATATCATATCTTAAAAGCCCAATATTCATCTCTTATACAAGAGTCCTTTTACTTTAACTCCTGCATCTTTCATTAGGGATTAAATCTCCAATATTCCACCATACATTTCAGCATCTTTTATAATCTTATGCCATTTGATCAGATCTTTATACCAATCCAATGTTAATGTCTGTGTATTTTTTTCTAATTCACCATTTTCAAGTTTTTCTACAATCTCTTTGGCTCCTTTTTCTGCATTCCATTGTGCTTTCCAATTCAATGTCTTTTCTATTTTGTCAAAACTTACAGAGTAACTTCTATGGTCAGGATCTCCATACCATTCTACCTCGACTTTTTCACCAACAAGTTTAGATACTGTTTCTGCTATCTTTTCACCTAACGGTCCAAGCTGATAATTGTTCTCTGCACTTCCAATATTGAAAAGCTGACCATTAATTTTGGCTGTATCTGCTTCAAGTAACAAACACATAACATCTGTTGTATCTTGAATATGAACCATTGGTCTATACTGCTTTCCATCCCGCATAAGAGGTAATTTTCTATTTTTCCAGGCACCATACGTCATGCCGTTAATAGCAAGATCCAATCTCATTCTAGGACTATAACCAAAAACGGTAGATTGTCTCATAACAGTAACAGAAAAATCATCATCTGCAAGTTTAAATACACCATTTTCAGCTTTTTCATTTGCTCTTGCATACACAGTCAAAGGATTGGTTTTTGCTGTTTCATCCACTTTATGGTCTTGGAATCCATAAATACTGCAACTTGAAGGAAGTACATATCGTTTAACTCCCATTTTTTTTGCAATACTTGCTGTCCTTACACGGCTTACATGATTTGTTTGCCAGGTTGCTTCTTCAAATAACTCACCACTGGGATCATTAGAAACAGCAACTAGATCAATTACAAAATCTACATTGGCAAAAACTTCTTCATGAAGTCTTCGACTGTCTTCCTGAATCAATGTCAAATTGCTATTTTCTTTCAGCTTATCCTTACCAAAGAAAAATCGATCAAGTGCTTTGACCTTATAACCCTTTGAAAGTAATTTTGGTACTAAGACCGATCCGATATATCCACCTGCGCCTGTAACAAGTACTGTTTTCATACATTTTCTCCATAAATAAAATTATTGTCTACATCCTTTAAAAAAGGTGCTCCTCCGTCTTTTTCCGATAATATCGGGTTACTCCAATCCCAGTCAATATTCAGTTCAGAATCATCCCATCTTATCAATCTTTCATTTTCAGGTGAATAAAGCTCATCAACCATATATAGCTGATGAGTATTTGGTACCAGAGCCAGTGCACCATGTGCAAAGCCTTTGGGAACAACGATCTTTCTATGATTATCTGCTGTAATAATCGCTTTGACATATTGTCCATAAGTCGGACTTCCTTTTCTAATATCGACCACAATATCAAGAATTGCACCGGTAATAATACTTACAATTTTCGTTTGCGCTTTCGGTGCAGTTTGAAAATGTAACCCACGCAATGTTCCCGCATCTACACTTAAAGAGTGATTGTCCTGAATAAGATCAAAATACAATCCTTGCTCTTCCAATGCCTTTTTTGAATATCTTTCTGTAAAAAATCCCCGACCATCTCCAAATACCTTAGATTCAAGTATGACCACACCTTCTAATCCGGTCTCGATTACTTTCATGATTCTTCCTTTTTTTCAATGTAATTATCAACAACCCACTTGGCAAAAGGAAAACTACTTGTAAATGCAGGACTAACTGCATTTAACACATGTATAGATCTTGAATCCCCTTCTACTACAAAGTCCTGTAAAAGCTCCAGTGTTTTTGTATTGAGAAGTTGTGCACGGATACCAGGTTTGCTCCACTGGTTGAAGCCATCCACATCTATATGATTTACCATTTTTGTTGCCAGACCAACAAAGTATTTTTTATTATATTTGTGGACTTCCTCATATGCCAATGCCCTAAAATTAAATGCATTGGTAATGAAAAGCTTTGCTTCGTATCCTAAGATACTGATAAGTTCCGAGAGACTAAATCGTTCCAAACCTTTATAATTCTCTCTCCAAAAAGCCGGTATGGCGGTTGGGCCTATTTTAATCACATTATCTACGGTAACCGTATAATGGACTCCCAAAAAGGGGTTTTTCAAATTTGGTACAGGATAGATATTGGTTTTAATTGGTTTGTCACTTTTAGTATATTTAAGATAAATTCCTTTAAAAGGGATGATCACATAATCTTTTGAATAGTCGTAATCTTTTGCAATTTTGTCAGCATATAAGCCGGCACAGTTAATGATTTTGGGTGCAGTAAAGATATTTCCAGACGTTGTTCTCACAGAAGATGCATCAACTTTTTCCCGGTAACCTTCATTAAAATGGAATTTTATACCCTTTGCTTCCAGCTCACGATAGATATGTCTCGTGACCTCAACAGGATCAACTGTTGATGTATCTGGAGAGTAGAGGGCTCTTTGAAAAGTTTTTGCATTGGAATCGATCTCAGCCAATTCATTTTCATCAATAATCTTGACATTAACCCCATTTATCTTTCCTCTACGCTCTAATTCATATATTCCTTCTAATTCACTTTCATCTGATGCAACAACCACTTTATGACATTTATTGATCTTTAGACCGTTATCATCACAATATTTTGTTAACAGACGATTACCATCACGGGTAAACTTTGCCTTTAAAGAGTCGGCTGTATAATAGAAGCCCGCATGAAGCACCCCACTGTTTCTGCCACTACTATGCTCTGCTACCAGCTTTTCTTTTTCAAGAAGGATGATCTTTTTTTTTGGATACTGAGCATTCAGTTCCCGTGCAATAGCCAATCCAATAATACCTGCTCCAATGATCAGGTAATCACATTCAGTTACTGCACTCATCGCTATATGGTACCTTTTTTTATACGTTCGATCATTTTTCCTTCTATATCATGCCATGCTTTAAGTGCCAAAGTATCAGCAACTTCAATATCGTCAAATGTTAATGTAGCACCTTCGGCTACCGGTCTTTTGATCACGGCATCTGATACCAGACCGATTGGGATATGTCCAATATTATCTTTCATCTCTACTGCTATACCACGTACTTCAAAACTTCCTATCCCTCTTTTTATCTTTTCACCCGGTTTTAAATCTCTTTTTGCAATTGTTGCAATACTGATTGTAGGGTTCTCACTGTTATTCAAAAGAACTCCTCTCCCACCTAATACTCTGTCGATCGTTTTAATGATTTCAAAGTAACATAAGTGATAAGGTCTGTCAAGCACGTAGAATGGACCATCACCCATTTTATAATTACGTAGTCCGGCTTTTTGATTGTCATTATGTTCGGCAACAATAAATACCCCTGGTCGTAATGCCGGTGATAGAAGGTAGTCACTAATAGGATAGCCGAGTTCTTTTGCTTTCTCAGCTAATATAGGTCCCCCATGCCATGTATCATCATCTGTTGGTCCGATCATTCCATCCTGAGCTATGCCTGTACCAAGACCATTAGCAACCAATGCCTGCTCAATCTGTACTTTTGTTCCATCTGTAAAAGATGTAGTCATTTCTATACTGTAATTCTGCTTTTCAGCCCAAAACTCCATATCTTCCTTATTAGGATTAAGGTTGAGATACCCTTTCATATTGCCATAAACTAATGGTTTAAAGCCCATGGATATAGCCTCTTCATTCAGCATCGCCAAAACACCGGGTTGATCCCCTTCTGCTTCAGTCACAATACCTTTATCTGCAAAATATGACCCTACGGTTACTTGAAATTCTGCATTCATTGTTACTACAGGTATTCCTGCCTTTAAAATTTTATCAATAGAATCACATGCATAAAGTGCATCACCGCTACATTCAACGATAAGGTCGGAATTCTTAATTAGATCATCAAGATCATTTGTAAGATGATCACGGAGAGGAAAGTCACTTCTACTTTTGATATCTGTACGGGTAAGTATCTTTTCAAGGGTATGATTTGGATTATCTTCCAGAAGCTGCACTAAACCTGTCGCTATAAAACCTGATCCTATTACACTAATTTTACTCATCTCTTTCCTTTTTTAATCATTTTAAATACTCATACAAACCTGAGTCTATAGCAAGTATATACCAATTATCCAAAGATAATAATTAATTTACTTTATCATCCAAGTAAAATTTTATATTATCGTTTTTCCTTTGCCATTTCCAGCATATATTGACCATATTCTGTTTTTTTAAGGGCTTGTGCCAACTTGATGAGTTCTTCACTGCCAATCCAGCCTTTATAGTAGGCTATCTCCTCTATACAAGCAACTTTATACCCCTGTCTTTGTTCAATATTTTGAATAAAAAGACTTGCCTGTGCAAGACTTTGATGTGTTCCTGTATCAAGCCAGGCATACCCTCTTCCCATTAATTCCACATTAAGTTTTTTTCTTTTTAAATACTCTTGATTAATCGATGTAATTTCAAGTTCCCCTCTTTCTGAAGGTTGGATAGTCTTTGCAATTTCTACTACATTATTATCATAAAAATACAAGCCAGTTACAGCATAGTGACTTTTAGGTTCTTCTGGTTTCTCTTCTATTGAGATCACATTATGGTTTTCATCGAATTCAACTATTCCAAAACGCTCCGGATCTTTTACATAGTAGCCAAAGACCGTTGCCCCCTCTTCTAATTCTGCTGCTTTTTCCAATCGGGGAGTGAGTCCCGGACCATAATAGATATTGTCTCCCAGTATCAGACAGACACTGTCATTTCCAATAAATTTTTCTCCTATAATAAAAGCATCCGCCAATCCCCGGGGAATATCTTGCACAGCATATGTAAAATTCATACCGAGAAAAGATCCATCCCCTAGTAACTCTTTAAATCTTCCCGTATCCTGAGGAGTTGAGATAATAAGTACCTCACGTATTCCTGCCAACATCAAAACAGACAGCGGATAATAGATCATCGGCTTATCGTAAATCGGGATCAGTTGTTTTGACATGACCTTTGTGATCGGATAAAGCCGTGTACCGCTCCCTCCAGCTAATATAATTCCTTTCATTTCCTCTCCTTATATATTGCATAAAATTCTCTATACCATTTAACAAACTCCGATACACCTTTATCAAGGGAAGTATCAGGTTTATAATCAAAATCTTCCATCAATCCACTGGTATCAGCATAAGTTGATTCTACATCACCGGGCTGCATGGGAAGCATATTTTTTTCTGCTGTTTTATCCAGTGCATCTTCAATGGTCTCAATAAACTTCATCAGATCCACCGGGGCATTGTTTCCAATGTTGTAAATATGATACGGTGCAGATGAACTTTGTATTTCAGGGTCTTTAGGATCCCATGCCACATTTTTTGTGGCAGGGTTGTCTATCACTTTGATCAAACCTTCGACAATATCGTCTATATAGGTAAAATCACGGCTCATTTTTCCAAAATTAAAGACTTTGATCGGCCTGTCATGCAAGATGGCATCGGTAAAGAGCATAGGTGCCATATCCGGCCTTCCCCAGGGTCCATACACCGTGAAAAATCTCAAGCCGGTTGTTTGTATACCGTATAGGTGGCTGTAGGTATGTGCCAACACTTCATTGGATTTTTTGGTAGCGGCATAGACACTGACCTGATGTTCTGTTTTATCAGACGTTTTGAATGGCTGGGATTTGTTAAGTCCGTAGACAGAAGAACTGGAAGCATAGGCAAGATTTTTTACATTGTGATGTCTGCACCCCTCCAGAATATTCAAAAACCCTACAACATTACTCTCGATATAGGCATGTGGATTTTCCAGAGAATAGCGTACTCCGGCCTGAGCAGCCAGATTACATACCGCATCGAAGTTTTCTCTTTCAAAAAGTGCATCCATGCCTTCTCTGTCTGCCAGATCAAGTTTGACGAACGTATGTTTGGGATAGACTATCGAAATGGTCGGGTGATTGTTTTTTATTTCAGACTGCGCTATACCAAGCTCTTTGAGGCGCCCATACTTTAAATTGACATCATAATAATCATTAATATTGTCAATACCGACCACTTCATCACCCCGTTCAAGCAATTTTTTTGCGAGGTGATACCCTATAAAACCAGCTGTTCCTGTTACTAGAATCTTCATACCCTAGTCACTTCCAAACAAATCTCTCGTATAAACTTTTTCCTCTACATCTTTTAACGTATCTGAATGTCTGTTTGCGACTATCACATCGGAGATCTGTTTAAATTCTTCCAGATCTCTGATCACTCTCGAATGGAAAAACAGATCTTCTTCCAGCGATGGTTCATAAATAACCACTTCAATACCTTTGGCTTTGATCCTTTTCATAATACCCTGAATGGAGGAAGCTCTGAAATTGTCTGATCCGCTTTTCATTACCAGTCTGTACACCCCTACTGTTTCCGGATTTTTAGCAATGATACTGTTGGCGATAAAATCTTTTCGGGTACTGTTTGCATCCACAATAGCCCCAATAAGACTATTGGGAACATCCTGGTAGTTTGCACGCAGCTGCTTGGTATCTTTTGGCAGACAGTATCCACCGTATCCGAATGAAGGGTTGTTGTAATGGCTTCCGATCCGAGGGTCAAGCCCTACCCCTTCAATGATCTGTTTACTGTCAAGCCCCTTGGATGCAGCATAGGAATCCAACTCATTAAAATAGGCAACCCTCATGGCAAGGTAAGTATTGGAAAAGAGTTTGATGGCTTCAGCTTCTGTTGATCCGGTAAAAAGAATGTCAATATTCTCTTTGATCGCACCTTCTGCCAAGAGTTCACTGAAGATCTTTGCCCGTTCGGATTTCTCACCAACAATGATACGTGAGGGATAAAGGTTGTCGTAAAGTGCTTTTCCTTCCCGTAGGAACTCTGGTGAGAAAATGATATTGTCACAATTTAACTCTTTTTTGATCTCTTCCGTATAACCGACAGGTACTGTGGATTTAATGATCATTGTTGCATTTGGGTTGATACGCATGACATCTTTGATAACTGCTTCAACAGAACTGGTATTAAAATAGTTTGTCTCAGGATCATAATCGGTCGGTGTTGCGATGATCACATAATCTGCATTTTCATACGCCTCATCTTTCTCCAAAGTCGCCCTGAAATTCAACTTTTTTGTCGTGAGATACTCTTCCAATTCTTTATCAACGATCGGCAATTTTTTATGATTCAGTAATTCTATTTTTTCAGGCACGATGTCTAAAGCGACTACTTCATTGTGCTGTGCCAGAAGTATACCGTTCGACAGTCCTACATATCCTGTACCGGCTATGGCTATTTTCATTGTATTGTCTCCCCCCTACTCTGTATATTGTATTTGACTTTTCATACGAAAGTATACCTTGTTATTATCATATATAAAATTATAATATATTATATATAGATTTATCTAAAAAAGCAGTGAAACACTATAATGGATATAAGGGTAAGAAGAAGAGCGGCCAAACAAGGAAATCATATAAAAAACAAGGAAGGAAATATATGAAAAAGGCCACTCTTTTAGTAGTTTGATGCCAAGAGCAAACAAGGAAGTCTACAAATTTGGACAAGAAGTAAAACAAACTCTTAACATCTCTTGAAAGAGACTCTCTCTTTCTTAGTTAAAGTATAACACCCCAAGATGTACACTTGGAAAATAGATAGTTAACGGGTGGATAATATGAGAGATAATTGTCATAAACTTTCCGGGATCTTATGTGAGATCTTTTTCTTGGCAATGATCTTTGAAAGTTCATCACTTTCGACAATTTCCTGCTCTATCAGCTTAAGGGCCAGGATTTCTATGAGATCCCAATGTTTATCAACCAGTTTAGCAGTACGTGCTTTTGCCACATCTATCCAGTGTAAAAATCTTTTTTCGATCTGTGTATTTAAAAAACTGCTATCCAGCAGAGCAATAGAGTCAATGTTGATGAATCCCAACTCTTTGTCCATGCCAAGATTGGTGATCGCAGCATAGACCTGCAGTGAAGCCTGGGAAAGATCATTGATCGCACCACTGTCCATATCCTGCTCCTTCCCGGATCTTTTGATCTTTGCAGTACGTCCGGCGAGGAGAACACAGACATCATTGAACAGCTCTTCCTTTGTAATATTTGACAATTCATCTTCCGTATTGTAAGAGACAAAACCAAGCATTTTACTTCTTGGCGCTATGGTTACCTGTTCTATCTTGATATGCGGCAGAAGCAGAGAAGAGAGTACTGCATGCGCAGCTTCATGATAGGCTGTCATTTCAAGTTCTTTTTCAAGGTTTCTTACCATCTGTGTTTTGATCTTATGTCCGTACTTTATAATATTCACCTGTTCGATCAATATCTCTTCGGTGATCACTTTTTTACCATGTTCAACAACGTACAACGCTGCCATACGACCAAGTCTTTCCAGCTCCAGTGCACTCATCCCTGTAATATATCGCACAATGCGTTCTACATCTATTTTGGGGTCATGGGGTTTTTTCATGATCTTCTCTATAAAAAATCTTCTTGCATCCTTGTCCAGCTTGGTAATTTCCAGTAAAAAGTCCAACTTTTGTGCCGAAGTCAGAACCGGATCGATCGCTTCCAGATCTTCGGCTGTCGCTATGGTAAATACCATTTCT
>JAMONL010000124.1 GCA_027065815.1 Sulfurovum sp. | reverse complement strand
ATCTTTAATTGAATGATTAACATAAATTATGATAGAATGTCCATCATTACATAAAGGCAGAGGATGAAATTGAAATTCATACAGGTATTATTGTTACTTGCGATGGCATTCAACATCACACATGCTGCTTTTATTGCAATGGAAGATCACTGTGATCATGAAAAAGTGATAGAATATGTCGGTGAAATGACTCAGAGTCAGGAGTGTAATGATATCTGTGACATGCATCACCTTTTTCATTTAACTGCGATCATTACTCCCGCTATTATAGTCTCTTTTGCTCCAAAATATACAGAGCGACCTGATAGTAAATTTTTTGCTTATCATCCCCCTTTGACAAGAACAGAAAACAAACCTCCGATAGCTTAAATTCATTACCACACCACAATTCTCTGTAGGGTGCATTTCCCAACGCACCTTTTAAGCGCTATAAAGCGTATTGAGAACAAAAATATATCTTTGACTTTCGGTGCGTTGGGAAACGCACCCTACACTATACAATTTAAGGAAATAAATTATGCATATTATACGCATATTAACGCTATTGATCGTTGCATCACTTGGGCTCCAAGCCATGAGTTATAAACAATTCAAAGCACACACACTCAAAAACTCAAAAATACTAAAGAGTCAAACACTCTCTCTGCTAACGACTGAGCAGGAGAACAACATACTTCTACGAAGCTCAAATCCGACATTGAATCTGGAAGTTTCGAACTACAATGCGAATGCAGGAGGAAACAATGTCGAATATGCCGCCGGTATTTCCCAGACCATTCGTACCGGAAGTTATATGAATGGTTTAGAGAGCAAAGCCTATGCTTCTTCCCTCTTGAGTAAAGCCTTCAGAACGCAGGGAAGAGCAGGTTACCTAAAAGCTCTAGAAGGACTCTATACACAGTATGTGTACCAGAGTAAAATGCTTTCTCTGCTTCAGGATGAATATATACTTTCCCTCAAAGTGACCAATATGGTTAAAGAACGTTATACGAGCGGTTCGGAGAATCGTGTAGCCTACCTGCAGGCAAAAACAGAAACTATTACACTTAAAACACAAATGTATACCACCAAGCAGCAGCGTTCAACACTTTACTATCAGCTGCTTGCCATTGCAGGATTCAGCAAAAAGATCTCTTTGGACAAAAGATTCATCTATTCTGTCTCTTCTAAAACAAAAAGTACTTCAAAACAGAGTCCGAAGCAGCAGATCCTCAAGGCAAAAGAGAAACTGTATCAAAGTGATTACACGATGAACCAGTCTGCATTACGCAACTATAATCTTTATGCAGGGATAGAGAAGGAGCCTGATCAGTCCATCTTGAGAGTAGGGCTGAATATTCCTCTTACCATTCATAACGATAGAAGCGAAGAACGTATGCTGGCAAAACTCAAAATGCAGCAGACCCAACTTGACAAAGAACAGCTGAGTATCAATGTACGTTCACAAAAGCAGATGATCAAAGCTGCAATTCGTGAACTTTCGAACCAGTACTCTGCACTTAAAACACTGCAAACAGAACAACAGGAACTCACGTCACTGCTTCAGGAAGGTTATACCATAGCAAAAGGTTCACTCTTTCAGTTGATGACAGCAAAAAATAAACTGATACAAACAAGAAAAGCCCTGCTTCAAACACAAAAAATGATCAACGATCAAAAAATTGCATTACGTTTTTTACAAGGAGACTATAATGACTAAAACTCTATTTTTATTACTGCCGATTTTGGCATTTTCAAACCAGATCAGCATGGAACATGCACAATTGAAACCTTTGGGAAAGATCGTCAGAACCAATGCCCAGATCACTCAGCTTTCCGATCAGAAACAGAAGATCGTTTCCAGACTTCCGGGACATATAGAGAAGTATTTTGTAAAAACCGGTGAGTATATTAAAAATGGTGACAAAGTAGCCCTCATTGAGTCTATTGAACTCTCTAGGATGTCTGCGGAATACATTGCACTCAGACAGCAGGGAAAAGCGGCAAAAGAACAGCTTGCCACAGCCAAAAAACTTTATAAAAAAGGGTTAACATCACAAAATGAGCTCAATCAGAATATTATTGAGATCGAAGACGTACTGGCAAAACAGAGTGCCCTTGTATCACAGATGAAATCTCTGGGCATCAAAGCAGATGCGTTGAAAACGGCAACAGATCAGTTCATACTTTATGCCCATGCGGATGGTGTGGTCGGACAGATCTTTGTTCCTCTTCATTCCAATGTCAATGCGGAAGAACCTTTAATGTCCATAGTCAATCAGAATGCTTACTATGCGATTGCTTACCTCTCCATGGAAGATGCTATGAAAGTGAGTCCCAAGACC
>JAMONL010000123.1 GCA_027065815.1 Sulfurovum sp. | reverse complement strand
CTTGCCTCACTGATAGAATCTTTTATCTTTTTACCTATCCATGCTGCACATCTGCTTAAAAATGATCAAAAAACCACATCTTGGGAACCGGTCAATCGTATCTACAGTCGCATCATCCACTACTTTATGTATTATAAAAAAACATTTCTGCTGCTTTTTATTATCTTGGTACCGCTGTTCATTATCCTGGGTGTGAAAATGATCAAATTTCAAATGTTTCCACAGTTTGATGCATCCACCATTACAATTACAATGAAAGCCAATGTCAATACGACAACCGAAGATACCATGGAATACCTCAATATCATAGAAAAAGACCTGTATGCACGGAAAAATGAGTTTTATATAGACCATGTCGGTGCTGTTTCGGGATGGAGGCGAGATTCTGCAGGGAATTCTGAAACCTACCCGTATGTAGGACAGATACATATTGAACTTCAAAAATTAAAAGCACAGAATTTTGTAGACAGATATATCACTCCGACACTCTCTTTTTATTATGACAAAGAGGGGCGAACAAGAGAAGAGAAGTCTGTGGTCATTGCAGAGAAACTGCGCAACTTTCTGAAACAAGAGGAATACAAAAAACGCTTTGGTCTTTCTGATCTAGCGATCATAGAGAGGAAGGTCGGACCAATCAAGTCAGATATCAAAATCGGACTTGTCTCAAATAACTCTCAAATGGTTATGAAATATGCCGAAATACTCAAAAAAGCGTTAAGTCAGACCAAAGGTATCGTTTCTGTCAATGATGCCATGAATTACGGAAGAGATGAGATCAAACTCAAAATCAATACCTACGGCGAGTCTCTGGGTCTGAATGAACAGAAAATTGGCATACTCCTCTCGAATGCATTTTTGGAAAGAAGAATGTCTCTGGCATTTGATAGTCATAATCTACTTGAACTGAAAATACGCAGCGAAGAGAAAGATTCACTCTCTGCACTCAAAAATTTTCAAATCAAACTGGACAACGATTCTTTTGTGGCATTAAAGGATATCGTTGACTTTAATACCATACGCTCATTTGAAAGGATCATCAAAGATTCGGGAGAGACCAATTTTTACATATATGCCAATGTCAACAGCAAGATCATCACCGCTACGGAAGTGCTTGAAAAGATAAACCCTCTTCTGGAAGAAGTAAAAAAAGACGGTATCAAGATCATCCTCAAAGGGGAACAGGAAAAGAAAAAAGAACTTAAAAGTGATATGATAATGGCAAGTGCCGTTGCCATGCTTTTGATCATGCTTTCCCTACTCTACCTTTTCAATTCATTCAGGGAAACATTTATGATGATGTCCGTCATTCCTTTCGCTTTTCTGGGTGTACTCATAGGACATTTTCTGCTTGGATTAAATCTCTCTATGCCTTCGATCATCGGAATGCTTGGACTCTCCGGTGTTGTCATCAATGACGGGATCATTATGTTGATGAATCTAAAAAAAGCACACAACATGGATGAGATTTACTACTACGCATCCAAAAGGTTCAGACCGATCATCCTGACTTCAGTCACAACACTCATAGGACTCAGTTCTCTCGTCTTCTTCCCTACCGGGCAGGCTGCCATTTTCCAGCCAATGGCAGTTGCTCTGGCATTTGGACTGGCTTGGGGTACCGTGCTTAATCTTCTCTATCTACCGGTCCTGTATACGATTTTAAACCAAAAAAGGTTAGGGCTCTAAAGATTTATATAGATTAATATGATATAATTAATTCAAAATTATGTCCGGAGACCTTCCCCTTATGAATGATCACAACCTAGATGACCTCATCATCGATAATATCAAACCTAAAAACTCTAAAACAAAAAGTATGCTGACGATCGTGGCACTACTGATTGTTTTATTCATAGTCGCCATTATCCTTACTTCTGTGGTACTTGATGATCCAAAAGAAGATCCGGCAATCTTGGAAACAAATGACACTGAAATGGTCAACCCGGAGCTTACTTTACAGAGTGTAACAGAGTCTAAAAAGGAAAAAAACGAACCTAAACTCAATGAGATCATTGAAGAAGAGTTGAACAAACCGATCCCGGCTCCAAAAAGTGAGAAAGTAGTGAAGGAAGCGGAACCTGTCCAGCCTGTCAAACCAGTTGAAACGGTTAAGGAAGTCAAATCCGTTGCAGAGATCGAAACGGTCAAAACAGTCGTAACCCCTACAGAAGTCACTGAAACCAAAAAGGTAGAAATCAGCAAAGAGTTTGAACAGGCACCGGTCAATGCAGAGACCAGTCCAATACCCAAAAAAGTACCTGAGGCAGAAAATGCTAAACCATCTGTGAAAAAAGTACCTGTTAGCAAAACTCCAGCTGCAGCAAAGGCCA
>JAMONL010000122.1 GCA_027065815.1 Sulfurovum sp. | reverse complement strand
TGTCTCACTTCTGATGGTGCCTGCCATGAGATCATATATGAAGCTTATGAAAGACTCTATGAACCTTTGAGTGCAGTATTTACACGCAAATATCAGTACCTCATAGGCAACCTCCCTGAACACCGCACAGGAAAACATACTATCCAAGATTTAAAAAGATTTTCACAAAAAGAGGAGCATATTGAGCATATCATCGATATAGAAATAGCGACCAATGCGACCAACTACTATAGTATTACACCATCTGTCTTAACACAGTGGTGTGCACTTCCTTCCACTTTTTGTATTGTGGCTGAACGCAAAAAACAGCACCTGGGACACTTCATCATGCTGAAGCTGAAAAATCATGTCGCAGAAGAGATAGCACAGCATAAAAGAAGTGAGTTTGATCTAAAAAGCAGTGATTTCTGTGGTGTTAACGAACATGGTACCTACTATGTACATGCGCTGTACGGGAGAAGTCCGAAAATCGCTGCTGAACTGAATGTAAAAGCCTACCTGCATCTTTTAGATCATATGGGTACAGTCGATAATGTGATGATCTTCAGCAGTAGAACGGACGGTGTACTTCTTACCCAGGATTACGGTATTAAAGAGGTTGCACATGGTGTAGACAAAGAGTTTGACTTTGAGTGGCACGGTATGCTTTCTCCTGTAGAAGATATCCTCTTCTCCGATACCGTGGTGAAACTGATTTTCTAAGCCTTTGTTTAATCCGGGTATTTTTCATTTTTCATCGTTTTCTCTTCTCTATACTCTCTGTACAGCTGTAGCAGTAACAAAATGGCAAACAGTTTTATATTTTTAGCATAAGAAGCTTACTCATTTGCTTCAGTAATAACATAATGACCTTTTTTCACTTCTATCCGAGGTGGCAGTTTTTCTGTTTCGAAATAATCATACCCCTCTTTCAGATTCATCCAAAAATCAATCCATTTATTTTCAGAATGATCTGCCATATTCTCCTCTGTCATCTTAAAAGGATAAATATGTACCGGTACGAACTTCTGTCCTTTTTTCAAAGCACTCTCCACCAAAGCATAGATCTCTTCTATCTTCTTATCGGTCATCGCATAACAACCTATAGAGACACAGTTGCCGTGTACCATAAGAAAAGACCCGGTACGTTTATGTGCTTTATCATAGGTGTTGGGGTAGCCTAAATTAAAAGAGAGATGAAACTTGGAGTTAGGATTCAAGTGTTTTCTTCTGACTTTGTAAAAACCTTCGGGGGCTTGTCGGTCACCCTCTTTTTCTTTAGGACCGAGCGCACCGGAATAGGCACAAATAAAGTAGTTTTTCAAAAGCTTGTACTCTGCACCGGAACGTATCCAGACTTCAAGAAGAGATGCTTCTTTAAAAATACGAATATATATCGGGTCTCCCATCGCTGCATGAAGATCTTCAAGTCTTTTATTAAGAGAGTCATCCCAATATTTGTTATATATCACTTCTGTAGCTACATAATGATCCATCTCTTTACCTCCAAAACGTACAAACTCTTCCCAGCTCATTGTTGCATTACGTTCGACATACTGAGGTATTGTCTCAAATGTGATATTGCTGTCTGCACGCGGTATTTTTAGCGTAAGTGTCTCTTCTGAAGTGATTTTAGTATGTTTTGGAGAATAAAGATAAAAAAGTATAAAAGAGAGTAAAAGAAAAGCAGTGATAAGGATATCGGCCAAAATTAGCCAAGCCCTTATCATACGCATGATTAGAAGTTAAGTCTTTGAGACTTGTCATATCCGTAAATATCGCCGAAAGAGAGGAGTTGTCCCTTGTCATCCACATACGTTGTCAAATATACAGTATGTACTGGAAGCGGTTTTGTTATCTTCAAATAGTGTGTTTTCATACTGTTGTATTTTTTCATCACATCTGCATAGTCATGTGCCGTATAATTTTTAGAAATATACTCAAGCATATACTTTGGTTTCTCCAATCTTACACAGCCATGGGAAAAGGCACGTGTTTTTCTCTTGAAAAGACTTTTTGTCGGCGTATCGTGCATATAGACAGAGTGATGATTCGGGAAAATGAATTTCACACGTCCTAGTGCATTACGATTGGAAGGAACTTCAATAAATTTGAAAGGAACAGGACCTTTCCCTCCCACATAATTTCTTGCCAAAGCAGGATTAAAACTCTGGGAAGGAGAGTTCAGGTCGTAATCTTTTCGTACAACCAGACGGTGACTTTTCAAATATCCCGGATTCCTTAATGTTTTTGGAATGATCTCATTTCTTGCAATACTGTCAGGCACGTTCCATGCAGGATTCAGTGTTATGTATTTCAGGTTTTCAGAAAATATCGGTGTTTCATGACCTCTTTTACCTGTAATCACTTTCATTTCCACCGATGTTTTGTCATTTTCTATGACACGCACTTTGAATTCAGGAATATTCACTAAAGCATACGTTTTACCGAGACCCGGCTTCATCAACTTGATCCTTTCTATGTTTAAACGGATCTTGTGTTTAAGCTCAGGATCGTTCGTTGCATGATATCGTGCGATAAGTGCATTGAATTGTCTGTACTCCGGAACATACGGTTTAAGGATCTTCTCTATACTCTGTCCTGCTCTGAGTTTCCTCTGTATATCGGATGTACTGACCTTTTGTCTATAGGCATTGAAACCTTCCGCATTGAGCAGGCAGCTGTTGGCAAGATTATCAGTATATTCTACCAGTAACTTTGTCATCAACTGAGAATTTTCACTTTTCCTTACTTTTTGATAAAGTGCCTGCTGGTCACAGATCGACATATATTTATCTTGTTTAAGAATCTTCAAAAATTCACTCTTCTGTGATGAATGCCAGCCTGATGCATCCGGTGTCCCCACACAACCACTTAAAATAACAGCAAGAACCGCTGCAAGTAACACTCTTGTTTTCATTTATTGATCTCCCTTAAATATTGCGCACATGTATACGCACTTGAAAATGCCCACTGAAAATTGTATCCTCCCAATCTTCCTGTGACATCCAATACTTCCCCCACAAAAAAGAGCCCTTCAACCCTTGTACTCTCCATGGTATAAGCATTCACCTCGTCTGTTGAAACACCGCCTTTTGTCACCTCTGCTTTACTGTAGCCAAAGGTTCCAGCAGGTGCAAAAGTGTAAGATTTCAGTGTCTGTAATTGTTTTATATCTTCTGATGTAAGTTTCTTCCCTATTTTATCATCAAGCTCTAATTGTACCAAAAAAGCCTTAGTAAGACGTTTTGGCAAAGGAAGCAGCGAGGTTAACTGCTTATTGCTCTTCGATAAATTCTTTAATGAGAAAGCTGGCAGAAAGTCTATCTCTATCAAACCTTTTTCCCAATAAAGAGATGCATCCAGAACGGCCGGACCGCTTATGCCTTTGTGGGCAAAAAGCAATGCACCGGAGCAAACTGCATCCTGCACTGTGATCTCAACTTCCGTGGAGAGCCCCGATAATTCCTTAAAAAAGAACTGATCTTTCTGTACGGTAAAGCCTACCAGACCCGGTGCCGTTCTCACCACAGTATGGCCAAAAGACTTTGCAATGTCATAACCGATGGCACTTGCCCCTATTTTCGGGAAGGAGAGACCGCCTGAAGCAACTACTACCTGCTTTGCCTGAAGTGTCTGCTTATCAGTTTTAACAGAAAAGAACTCACCCTCTTTGCTTACTTCAATGACTTTTTCATTGAAGTACATTTTCTGTTTTCGACTCTCTTTTATCAAAACATCCAAAAGCTCTGTTGCAGAATTCTGACAAAAATACTGATGCCCTTTTCTCAATACAGGAACCAAGTGCCGATCTTCCAGCCAGGCAAGCAGTGATGTTTCATCAAAAAAATCAATACTTGCTTCCACAAATGTATTCTCTCCGACATAATATTCACTTCCCATATGGGCATTGGTGATATTGCATTTTCCTCCACCGGAAATACGTATTTTGGCACCGGGTTTGGCATTGGATTCTATGACAATAGCCGTATTTTCAGGTAAAAGTGAAGCAAGCATTAACGCTGAGGCTCCCGCACCTATAATGATTATCTCTCTGTTCATGGGCAGCATTATACCTAAAGCTACACATCAACTACACATTAAGAATATACAATCACACAAAACAGGAGCACAGTTATGCATAAAGACAAAAAACTATTGGCAGCCATTCTATTGATATCCACTGTTATTACATTTTCTCCCGGTGCTGAAAAATATGACACAAAAGCCTTTCGTACCGTAACAAAACTCTGTACACCCTGTCACGGTACACCGTTTTATATGGCTAAACAGGTTGATGAAGATGACTGGAAATTTTATTTTAAAACAAAAGGAAAGCTTCTTGCCATACATAAAGGCAAACCTAAAGGGATAGAGAGTTTACAATCTTCACTTTTTAAATCGCGGGAAAAACGTTTATTGAAATTTTTTGTGAAAAATTCCAAATTCTCAGGTACAGTTCACGGCTGTGATGCAAACTTCTGTGGTACACGTCATTAATTTGGATATATTTTTATAAAACTATTATTTCAGTTTTTTTTCAACTCTGTTTTGATATGATGTAATATTAAAACAAGGTTGGCTAAGGAAATGTTTAAGATAACGGTTACACTTTTCACACTACTTACTCTCTCTTCCGCAAATCTTTTTACCATAACGGACAAAAAAGGAAATGTCCTCCAATCAAAAACCCTCGAACATTCTGAAAATGAGTACCTTGCACAAAAGGCAACCGAATATTCATTTCAGGCCATTTATGACGAGATCCATCGTGCAGAAAACCTTGCTCGTCGTGCAGAAGCAGCAAAAAAAAGAGTTAGGGAAATTGCACAGGCAACTGTCAAAGCTAAAAAAGCAGGAAAGACATACACACTTACCCAAGATGATAAAAAAAAGCTGCTTGATTATGCAAAATTTTTCAAAGGAGGAAAATATGTCTGGGGAGGAACCACACCCAAAGGCTTTGACTGCTCCGGATATGTACAATACCTATATAAAAAACATGGCATCAATCTCCCGCGTACTGCCTGGTCACAATCAAAACAGGGAATTGCTGTAGACAAAGCACATCTGGAAAAAGGTGATCTCCTCTTTTTCCTTACAGATAAAAAACGCGGCATTCCTGTGACCCATGTCGGTATCTACCTTGGAAACGGTGAATTCATTCATGCTGCTTCAAAAAAGAAAGGGATCATCATCTCCCCCATTACCCATGGACATTATGCAGATACATTCGTCTCAGCACGCAGAGTAGGCAAACACGGTTAAAAGAATATTGCTTTAAATTCTGCTAGAACCACATCGGTCTCATCAAGCAATTTAAGCGTTTCATCTTCTGCCTTCCAATATTTTGAATTTGTCAAAGCATCTAAAAATTTATCTTCCATCACTTTGTCTTTGCAGGTTTTTTCTTCAGAAATATCTCTCTCTTTGAATTTTATCTCAATATTCTGATCTTCAATTTTATATCTTCCCATCACGGTACCGCAGGATGTGACCATTTTCAGCTCTCCCACACCATTAAAGCCATTTTTCAAAAGTATATGTGCTTCCCGTTCATTGTCCTTTGTGGAAACACTCTCACCGTTAAGTAATGTCAATTTCCAATAGTTATTGATAATGGGGATATTTTCATGGTATTCTGAACAGTCTTTTTTCCCTTCCATTCGGATAAAATGTTCCACAAGAAGCATATTTTCTTCACCTTTTCCCTCCATTTTCGGATGCTTGACGATCTTCCCTTTAATTTCAACCTTTAAAAAATCACCTGATCCATTTGTATCATCTAAATATGCTTTTTCCAAAGCGATATTATCTGCTTCAAAAGCAACAGGATAATATTTTCCCGTCAGGCACTCTTTGAATATAGCAGCATCTGCCGTATATTTATACAGGCCTACCATCACATGACTCTCCGGTATTTTATAGATCCGTTTCATAATAAGATCTACCTTGTTATTGTCATTACCTGTAAAAACCGGATTCAGTGTATCGGTCATATAAAGCAGTTTATCATCTTGTGTTATTTTGGCACGTACAGCATAACGATGTCCCAATACGATCTTTTCATCATCAAATATGATCGTATATGCAATAGGTATCTGCCCAGCAGGATCGATTATCGTTTGCCCGATCACAACAGAGGGGGCATCCAGTAAAGAAACATCTTCCAGTGTCGCTTCAAATTTGGCATTTTTAGGTAAAGACAAATTATCCGTATAGACAGCCTCACCTTTGATCGTTGATTCATTGGCCATGACAGAAAAAGTAAGAAATAAAAATAAAATAAAATAGTTAAGTACTCTTTTCACTATATGCCCTTTAGAAATCTTTGATAATAGATATCACCATTCTAACATCCAATAGTAAACAAACCGTAAAAGGCCTAGAGGCGCTGCAATTTTTTCAATCCCTCTTTAACTATGCTGCTTGTATCTCCGCTACATCCAGAGAGTGCTTTTTGAATGGCATCTTTTTTAAACCCTAAACTCTCCAGTGCCATCACCGCTTCACCCAATGCACCGGAATTTTCTGTCTCAGCATTCCCATCCACAATAAAGTCAGCCAGCTCTACCAAAATACGGCTTGCTGCTTTAGGGCCGATTCCGGGGACTCTCTTGAGCATACTTACATCTTTGGAAGCCACAACTTTGGCAAAAGTTTCAGGTGTAAACGTCGAACAGATAGCAAGTCCTACTTTGGGACCTACCCCGTTGATCTTCAGCACGGTATCGAACATCTTCTTTTCATTCCTATACATAAAACCAAACAGCAGATCGGCATCTTCACGGATCACCTGGGTGACAGAGAGTTTTACTCTTTTATCCTGTATGGCATTGGAAGTATTGATGGAAACCATCACTTCATAAATGATACCGTTGACATTCAAATGTATAAAAGTCGGTTCTTTTTTCTCTACTGTGCCTTCTATTCCTACGATCATACTTAGATCCTTGTGTTTGTTTACTTTTTAAAAGTATATCAGCAGTTTTTACATGCTTTGCAAAAATATGTCAAATTGTAATGTTTTTAGTTCATAATAGACTTTACGATAGAATACACCTAAAATCAACTGCAAAGATTACTATGAGACTCAAATCCATCTTCACCAACAGCTTTGGTATACTGTTTTCCCGTGTCACAGGTCTGGGTCGTGATGTCCTTATGGCATCTGCCTTGGGGGCATCTGTCTGGTCAGATATGTTCTTTGTAGCCTTTAAACTGCCAAACCTTTTTAGGCGTATCTTTGCTGAGGGTGCCTTTACACAGGCGTTCATGCCCTCTTTTATTGCCTCCAGGCACAAAGGGGTCTTTGCCACAGCCATCTTTTTACGTTTTTTACTCTTTTTAACGGCTTTTTCTCTTATCATTACTTTTTTCCCGGAGCCTATTACCAAACTGCTTGCCTGGGGATGGTCATATGAACAGATAGCAGAAACTGCACCGCTGACAGCCATTAACTTCTGGTATTTGGATCTTATTTTTATTGTGACCTTTTTGGCAACACTTTTACAATATAAAGAACACTTTGCCACGACGGCAATGTCCACTGCACTACTCAATATTTCCATGATCACTGCACTTTACCTTTATATGAAAGAAGACCCAAAGACCGTAGCCTATGCACTCAGTTTTGCCGTACTCATTGGTGGCGGTCTACAGGTATTTGCCCACCTTGTCACCCTGCATAATTTCAAGCTTCACCGGCTACTTATAGGAGGATGGAGATACAGAAAAGCAAAAGATGTAGAAGAAGAGAAAACCCATTTCAATTCACTTTTTTTACCGGGGATCCTTGGAAACTCCACTCCCCAGATCTCTGCATTTATAGACACGATTCTGGCTACTTTCCTGATGACTGGTTCTGTCTCTTTCCTTTTTTATGCCAACAGGGTTTTTCAGCTTCCCCTTGCCATCATCGCCATTGCTACAGCCACCGTACTTTTTCCCGCAGTCTCCAAAGCACTCAAAAACCATCAGGAAGAGAAGGCGTATGAAAACCTGAAACAGGCATTTTGGCTTCTCTCTTTTCTTTTGGGGGCTTCTATGATCGGTGGTATTTTAATGGCAGAGCCCATTGTCTGGCTGCTTTTTGAAAGAGGGAAATTCACCTCAGCAGAAACCATACAAACAGTCAATGTGCTTCGTATGTATATGATAGGGCTCCTGCCTTTTGGTCTGGCAAAACTCTTTTCACTCTTTCTTTACGCTTCACACCGACACAGGAAAGCAGCAAAGATCGCTGTCTATTCACTTGTCACCTCTGTGACTTTCTCACTGATACTCATGCATCCTATGGGGGCATCAGGACTTGCTTTGGCCGGAAGTATCGGCGGTTGGGTACTATTTGTTTTCACTGTTAAAGAGGTGGGTGTCGACAAGTTCATGATGATCATTCGATCTAAACAATCTATACTCTTTCTCATTATTATGCCGATTTTTACTGGCATTGTTTATTTTGTAAATCAATGGATAACGACACTGATCCGCTGATCTCATTTCATATCATTTAATTGGTACAAAATAAAAACAAAGATATAATACATCTTTAAACACTGCATGAAACGGAGCTGCTTCTTGACAACCGAAAATCAAATGACAATTATTGTTCCTGTCTACAATGAAGTAGAAAGTCTTGAGCGACTTGCAAATGTTCTCAAAGCATATTTGGACCAATCATCAACAAAAAGTGAAATACTTTTTATTGATGACGGTTCAAAGGACGGAAGCCTTGAGAAGATCAAAAAGATCTGTGCAGACCCCGATTTTTCCTATATCCGTTTTAAAAAGAACTGTGGACTCAGCTCTGCTATTAAAGCAGGGATCGACCATTGTCAAACTGCACTTATCGGCTATATAGACGCTGACCTGCAGACCACACCATACGACTTTGACATACTTCTTGAAGAGATCGATACATATGATGCCGTCATTGGTTACCGTGCCAAACGTAAAGATACACTCAGTAAAAAAATACAATCCACTATTGCCAACAGCATTAGACGCTCACTAATAGGAGACGGTATCATCGACACAGGATGTCCTCTCAAAGTCATTAGAACCGATATGGCACAAAAATTACCATTTTTTGACGGAATGCACCGTTTTATCCCGGCACTCATTCTTTTGGAAGAGGGAAAGATAAAACAGACAAAGGTTCAGCACTTTGAACGCGAAGCCGGACAATCCAAATTCAATATTTTCAACCGTTCGATCCGGCCGTTGCAGGATCTTTTCGCCTACCGTTGGATGAAAAACAGATACATCCGATATACCATTGACCACCATAACCTTAAAGTGAGTCAATGAACCAATACAGCACTGGTATCTACCTGGTAGGTTTTGCAGCCCAAATACTTTTTTCTGCAAGACTACTCGTACAATGGATAAAATCTGAAAAAGTCAAGCAGGTACTTACCCCGGAACTTTTTTGGGAATTAAGCCTGGCTGCCTCACTGCTGATGTTCCTTTACGGATGGCTGCGTGATGACTTTGCTATTATGTTAGGTCAAACGATCACCTATTTTATCTATATCCGGAATATACAACTTCAAAACCGTTGGACAAAACTTCCTCTCTTTATCAGACTTTTTCTCTTGATATTCCCAGTGGTTGCTATCTATCACGGTTTTAACAACGGGCAGATAGATACTATCAGGCTGTTCCATAATAGTGAGATTCCGCTATGGCTTCTTCTATGGGGAAGTATGGCTCAGGTCATCTTTACATTCCGCTTTGTCTATCAGTGGCTCTACTCTGAAAAGATCAAAGATTCCCGCCTTCCCTTTGGCTTCTGGCTTTTGAGTCTCATAGGATCTTCCATGATCCTTATTTATGCTGTCATACGTCTGGATCCGGTACTTTTTATCGGGCAAATGTTCGGTTTTTTCATCTATATACGAAATATCATACTTGGATCCAAAAAAAAGGTTGAAAATGAGAGAACATAAAGCAATAATTTTATTCTTACTCCTTGCTGCAATAGCACTTTTGGCCACTGTCGGCAGCTACGGAGTGATTGAAACAAGCGATGCGCGTTATGCAGAAATTGCACGCGAGATGTTCCGCTCAAATGATTGGCTGAATCCCAACCTTCTGGATGTACACCACTATCACAAACCCCCTGTGACCTATCAGATCACAGCTTTAGGATATGAAATATGGGGAATCAATCCTTTTGGCGCCCGCTTTTTTCTTCAAATCAGCATACTGATCCAAATTGTCCTGGTCTACCTGCTTACTTTGCAGTTCATGAACGATAGAAAAACAGCTCTGTGGGCTTCAGTGATCTACTTTACTTTTCCTATTGTACTCATTGCATCACGCAACCTGACAACCGATGCTTTTTTGGCCACCTTCACACTCCTTGCTGTTTATGCCTGGGTACACTTTCGTCAAAAAGGAAAAATGCGATGGCTCTATCTTTTTACCCTTGCGCTTGGATTAGGCTTTCTAACCAAAGGGCCTGTGGTCTTTCTGGCACCTGTCATTTTTGCAATTCTTTATAACCGTATTGAGAAAAATAAACAGCAATGGAATATACATCATTTTATTGCATGGGGGCTATTCCTTGCCATTGCATCCTCATGGTTCATTTATCTTGCTGCGGACAACCCTGCTTTCTGGGACTATTTCATAGGTAAACAGACCGTAGACCGTTTCTCTCACAACGTCTTCAATCGCAGTGAACCGTTTTGGTATTTTATTGTACTTGCACCTTTATTGGGGATGCCTTGGCTTTTTCTCTTTCCATGGTTTTTCAAAAAATCCAATATCACCTTTAAACCTTTAGGCATTGAAAGTGTATTAATACTGAGTGTCGCTATACCTCTGATCTTTTTTTCCATCTCTACGTCAAAACGGGTTCTCTATATTTTGCCGCTCTACCCTTTTCTTGCAGTTGCTACAGCCATTTTCCTGCAAAAATTACCCGAAGCGAACAGTAAAACCGTACTTCATACTATTGGAGGATATGCCTTTCTCCTTTTCACTGCTTTAGCGCTTGCTCCCTGGATCCCGGGAAAAATACACTTTCCACCCTTTCTCACTCTTGTTTCCATCGTGCTGATACTTTTACTACTGTGGATATGGAAAAACACTTTTCTGAACATCAAAAATAAAAGTATTCTGATCTCCTTTATCACAGCTTCCTATTTCCTGCTG
>JAMONL010000121.1 GCA_027065815.1 Sulfurovum sp. | reverse complement strand
TTCAGCACACTATGCAGTGTATAAATCTTCCTATGAACCTTACTGTGAAAAGAAATATTCAGATGAATTAGAAGTGTTAGGGTAGAACTTGAAGAATTTATGGGATGACAAATCGGCAGAAGCCTGCAAAACAGATCTTGACTTAAGAGTCTATACTTCAAATCTTCTGGGACAGAGTGATGAACTGGTACTTCACGGTGGAGGCAATACTTCTGTGAAAAGTACAGTGGATGGAGAAGAGATACTCTATGTCAAAGGAAGCGGCTGGGACCTGGTTTCTATCAAAGCAGAAGGCTTTGCCCCTGTCAAACTAAAAAGCCTGCTTGAAATGGTTACGTTGGAAACACTGTCCGATACGGACATGGTAACACAGCAAAAGGCTGCGATGACAGACTCTGCTGCACCGAACCCCTCAGTGGAAGCGATACTGCATGCACTTATCCCTTTTAAAGTAGTGGATCATACCCATGCCGATGCCATTGTAACGATCTCGAACTCTAAGAACGGTACAGCATTGATAGATGAGCTTTTCCCGAATTTCCTCATTATTCCTTATGTGATGCCCGGGTTTATTTTGGCACAGAAGATCCATGAAATGACAAAAGATGATTTTGACTGGAAATCCTGTGAAGGGATCATTCTTCATCATCACGGTATTTTTACCTTTGACAATGATGCCAAAAGATCGTATGACAAGATGATAGATGCTGTGACGGTTGCAGAGAAGTTTCTGGAAGAAAATGCAGCATTCAGTCTGGAGGCCGAAACTACAGTATCTGCTTTGGACTTAGATAGATTAAGATCGTTGATCTCCGAAGTCAAAGGCTATGATGTTGAGATCAACGTGAACCAGTCTCTTTTAGCCAAAACGTATGCTTCCCAAAAAGATCTTTCAACATTTGCAACACGCGGTGTTTTGACCCCTGAGCATATCATTCGGACCAAAAGAGTGCCGCTGGTGATTGAAGATGACGATCTTGAAGGCGCTATAGAGAAATATGTAGAAGATTATATTGCGTATTTTGAACAGTTCTCAACAAATGAGACCTGCTTGAATCCTGCGCCGAACTATGCGGTCATCAAAGATTACGGTGTGGTGACTTTCGGGAAAAATGAAAAAGAGTGTTCAGTCATGGCAGATATTGTGGAACACACCATGAAAGCAGTTCTCCGCGCCGATAAACTTGGAGGATACCGGAGTATTTCTCTCAAAGACAGTTTTGATATGGAATACTGGGAACTGGAACAGGCAAAACTGAAAAAATAATCCTGCAGGGTGCGTTTTCAACGCACCATTTATATAAACTTGCACATAAAAATACATATGCCGAAAGGCCTAATACAACAGGAGAAGAAATGCAATATCTCATGGCGATTGATGCGGGAACAGGTTCGGTCAGAGCAGTGGTCTTTGATACCAAAGGTAATCAGGTCTCTGTAGCTCAGAAAGAATGGACCCACATTGAAGATGAAGGGGTACCCAACAGTATGACTTTTGATACTAAAACCAATTGGGATATTACCGTCCGTTGTATTAAAGAGGCTTTGAGTCTTGCAGAGTTAAAAGGTGAAGATATTTTAGCTTTGAGTGCAACCAGTATGCGTGAAGGAATAGTGCTTTACGATAAAGAGGGGGAAGCGCTTTGGGGTGTCGCCAATGTGGATGCCAGAGCAGATGATGAGGTTCTTTTTTTAAAAGAGAACTATGAAGGTATAGAAGCAGACTTCTATGAGATTTCAGGACAAACTTTTGCGCTTGGTGCATTGCCACGAATTTTATGGTTAAAAAATAACAGACCTGAACTGTATAAAAAAGTAGCCCGTATCTCTATGATAGGGGACTGGGTTTTGGCCAAACTCTCCGGGGTGATCGCTACAGATCCGAGCAACGCAGGAACAACGGGTATCTTTTCTCTTAAAAAAAGAGACTGGGAGGCTTCCATGGCAGAGAAAGTGGGTCTCAAATCCGATATTTTCCCTGAAACGCTGGAACCCGGTACTGTCATGGGTTCTGTCACTGTTGACGCTGCATCATTGACGGGATTGTCAACCTCCACAAAAGTCGTTATTGGGGGAGGTGATGTACAGTTGGGCTCTGCCGGACTAGGTGTTGTCAAAGAGGGACAGGTTGCCATACTCGGAGGCTCTTTCTGGCAACAGGTCGTCAACATAAAGTCGGAGGTGCTGCCACCTAAAGACATGTCTGTTCGTGTCAATCCTCATGTCATTGATGGGCTCTCCCAGGCAGAAGGTATCACATTTTTCTCCGGATTGATCATGCGCTGGTTCAGAGATGCTTTTTGTGAAATGGAAAAAAGTGAAGCTGAAAAAAGAGGTGTGGATACTTAT
>JAMONL010000120.1 GCA_027065815.1 Sulfurovum sp. | reverse complement strand
AGAATACCCGCAGCAATAAGATCCGACCTTCCTACACCCACTGCTTTTTCACGTTCTTCTGACGGCATCGACAACAGTTTTTCAAGATAAAAATCCAATTCTTCTCTGCGGATCGCCGTACCATTGATCTTTTTTGAGTCATAACATTCATAAGTCTGTCCCAGTTTCATTGCAGCAACCGTTGTAGGTGTTCCTGCCGTAGCGATAAAGGCTTCCACCTCACCTTGTTCTGCATAAGTTTCCATACAAAACCGTTCCATATCAAGCATCACCTGGGGCAGTATTTCTTTGATGGTTTCAAGATCCTGATATTTTTGGGCAATGGTCACAATCCCTATAGGAAAAGAGCGGGAGATCACTTTGTCTGGGAAGTTGAAGATAAGTTCTGTCGATCCTCCACCAATATCGACCAAGACGAAAGACTTTGAAGCAAAATGTAGTTTAGCCAGTCTGTGTTTCACCGCTGTCAGTGTCAATCTTGCTTCTTCTTCTCCTGAAATGATCTCAAAAGAGACCCCTGTCTCTTTTTGTATACGCAGTAAAACATCTTCACTGTTAGCTGCCCGGCGTATTGCTTCAGTCGTGACCGCCTTCACATCATCATGAACAAAATCGATTTTAGCCTGTGCCTCTTTAATCGCATAGATCACTCTGTCTACCGCAGCATGATGGATCACACCGGTACTCTCGAGCATATCGGCAGTCTTTACGACCTTTTCAAAATCAGCAACAAATCTTCCGCTCTGACAATCCAGCTTGATCACACGCAATGTATTGGAACCCAGGTCAATCGCTACCACTTTTCACTCCTCCATTTTCACTTTACGAAATTAATGTTCTTCCTTGAAAGCAAAACCGCTCTCTGCAAGTTTTTTCCGTATCATCTCCTGATGCTCAACTCCCTTGGTCTCCAGTGCCACAGAAACATTGGCCTCGCCAAATTCAAGATCTATGGAAGTTCTGTCATAACCGATCTGAACAATATTCGCACCGATATCTGTAAGAATTTTAGTGAAAGACTGCAGTGCACCCGGTTTGTCTACCAATGTCACCAGCAGTTTAATTTTTCTGGCCGACTTCATCAAACCTTTTTCGATAATAAGCGCAAGCATGGTCACATCAATATTGCCTCCACTGAGTACAACACCTACTTTAGAACCTTTTGGAAGATCAAGTTTTCCATGTAAAAGTGCTGCAACACCCACGGCTCCTGCACCTTCCACAAGCACTTTCTGTTTCTCAAGTAAAAAGAGAATCGCTGAAGCGATCTCATCTTCACAAACACCTTCAAAAGCATCTACATTTTTTAAAATATATGCCAGGGTCACAGGAGAAGTATCACGCACTGCGATCCCGTCTGCAATAGTCCGTACCGATGTCGTATCGATGGCTTTTTGAGCATCATAGGACTGTTTCATCGCCGGTGCACCTTCAGCAGAAACACCTATTATTTTAATCTCCGGATGCAGTGCTTTTGAGGCAATAGACATTCCTGATATCAACCCGCCGCCACCGACAGGAATAACCAGAGCATCCAGGTTATCCATTTCATCAAATATTTCAAGTGTGACCGTTCCTTGTCCTGCGATCACCTCATCATCGGTGAAAGGGTGAACAAAATCATAGTTGTTCTCTTTTCCAAATGTCACTGCATAGGCATATGCTTCATCATAATTCGACCCGTGCAGGATTACCTTTGCACCAAAGTCCTTCACTCCCTGAACTTTCGTAAGCGGTGTCGACTCAGGCATAATGATCGTCGCATCAATATCAAAATATTTTGCAGAAAATGCCACACCCTGTGCATGATTTCCGGCAGATGCAGCAACCACACCTCCCCTTTTTCCACTCTCAACCAAAGTGGCAATACGGTTAAAAGCACCTCGCAGTTTGAAAGCACCAGTACGCTGAAGATTCTCTTTTTTCAGATAGACTTCATAACCGCTTATTTCACTTAAGATCGGTGCGTAGGCAAAAGGTGTACGATGTACCACTTTTGACACCCTTTCATAGGCTTTTTCTATACTCTCTAGATCCAACATTTTCTTCCCTGTTTTATAATGAATGCAAGTATATCACAATCATAATGTTATTTTTTAGTATTCTTTTTTTTTAAAAAATCTTCTATCTCTTTCTCCGAGCCTCTGAAGACGATGCGTTCCTGATTCTTTGCTATCTGGTAATCATACATCGGGTCATAATACTCCACCAGGAGGTAGTCTATCCATACCTTATAGGCTTCCATATCTCCACACTCTTTTTGTATGCTATAGGCTTCCTCAAAAAGTGCACACACTGTTTGGTAACGTTCTCCACCCAGTCTGCGCTTAATACGTGACATTGCCGCAGTAATGGAGTCATACCACCTTTCAAGA
>JAMONL010000119.1 GCA_027065815.1 Sulfurovum sp. | reverse complement strand
GTTCTATTTTCTCACCTGAAATTAAATCATATCCATTTACAGCACAATTTGCAGCATCCTCCCACGTACCATTCCCCGCTCCTGATTGATCACCAAGATATAATGTCAAGTATGGATCACTAAATGCACCATCTGTACCAAGTGTCCCTGCACCATTATATGTACCAGCTTGTGCATTGTTCAACTCAGCATCAGGATCTGTAATATACATATCAATATTAACAGGTGTACCACCTGCTGTTGTAAATGTTTTTGCTGTTCCTTGCGAATTATTACTTACCATGTCATGCCAATCTGACATACTACCAACAGTAGCACCTTCCCATGTAAGCGATGTTGGATTTGCACATATTGCTACATCCTTTGGATCTTGATCATTTGGCCCAGGTACATCATATCTTGCATCTTGAACCAAGCATGTTCCTGGAGTACTTTCAGGAACATTGATAGTGAATGCATGGCTATACCAAACAGCACCTTCTGTGATATCAGTATCTGTAGTATCTACTTTTACTGTAGCTACACCGGCAGGTATATCTGTTAACTGATATACGCCTGAAGCATTTGTTGTTACAGTATATGTACCACCAAATGAATCTGTAATAATAAGTGTGACATTTGATGCCACTGCTTCTACTACTTGATGTGTACTATCATTATTCGCATCATTATAAAGTTGTCCTTCCACACAACCAATGGTTGGAGTAATACCAAAATCCAAACTATGGTCATTACTTAACGTTGTTATAAAATCAATAACATTATTTGCACCATTTTCTGATGCATCATTATCGATAGTATCATTTGCATTTGCATTAGGGTTGGTCACCGTAGGTGGTTTACCATTGACATCTGCTTTGGCAAGACTCAATTGACAATTTTGTGCAGCTGTTATTTTTTTACCTGCTAATAAGTTCACATCATTAATACCACCAAAATAATAATGTCCATTTGCATCAGTTACAACTGACCCCATAGTTACACCAGCACATGTCAAAGTAACATTAACGTCAGAAATACCCGGCTCATTGGGATCCTGAATACCATCCTGGTTTCCATCTACCCATACAAGATTCCCTATCTCAATAGGTGCAGGGTCACATAATAACTCTACATCTCCCATACCACCAGCTTTTGCACCATAAGGCTCACGTTCACCACCATCATCAATCTTATTGTTATCAATGATAGCTTGTGCACCGATTTTATCACCTGTGATATTATCGTAATTACCAATTGCACCAGGTTGCCACCAATCAGTACCGTCAATCATACCAACGATAATATTGGATGCACCCGGTTCTTGAGCCAATGCACCGGATGCAGTCTCTGGATGTCCATCACCATGGTTTGATCCAAAGAAATCACCAATATAAAATTCCATATAATCTGTCGGGTTACCTTCATAATTTAAAACATGTGTTTCACAGTCAGTTGCTACAACATCAGAGCTCTCGTCTGTATAGGTATTGTCTGCATTTAGACACATTTTACGTATATCACCCTTTAGACTTGCTACTCTGTTATATGTTGCTCTACTGTTGTATCCCAATACCATATCACCACTATTGGTAAATTCAATATCTGTCAAGATAGGACCATTTGCCCAACTTGTATCTGACCAATTGGTATAACGATACCCATCTCCTTGATCTTTATTTTTGGGACCATAACCACGAGGACGTAAATAAGTTAATGGGTTTGTCTGTGCGATGGTCATGAAGATTGCACCATTATATTTCTGAATTGCTGCACCTACACCATCTGCTATTTTATTCTCACAGACTGATCCGACAAATACATCACTTCCACGTACTTTAAGAGCCCAGGGGCGAACCATCGCAGCATCACAAGTATTGTTGTATGGATTAGGAATAGCAACAGTATCAAGGATATTTCCATTATTGGCATCAATGACAATCAACTCTTTGGTATTCATATTAACTGTATAGAGTTTCGTTTCATCTTCACTGATCTCAAGGTCTCCCAGTCCCTCTCTTGCTGCATACTTTTGCGTATTATTATCTTTGTTATAAGCGTAATCTCTGTTTCCAAGCTCTGTTTGAGCAGTAGCAGATAAAACATCTGGTACAACAGTAAACGAAGATAGTGCTGCAGGGCTTACTGTAGTATCGATTTTATAGATAGTACCGGCAGATGCAGCTACAGATGCAGCTGATGATTCATCTTTTAAAGGAACATAACGTTTTAAGTTCGCAGCAACAAAAAGTGCTTTTGTACCTTTTTTCCAAGCCGCTCCCCAAATAGCACCAGTATCTTCCGAGTTTGCCAAAGTTGTTCTATTTACAGTAATAGTACTACGATTATTGAAAGTACCGTTTTGTGGTGCAGGTACTTTAAATACAGACCCAAACCCTGTAGGGGCAACACCACCCCCTGTACTATATTTACCCGCTGTATAGTATCCAGGCAAGGCAGCCATTACAACATCAGGATTTGCCTGACAGTACGTTGCAGGTGACCCTGTAGAGATATTATGTGTACTTCCGTCTGCTACAATATCAACAAGTGGTGCAGAACCGGTTGCATTTGGTCCTGAGCCTACACCAGCAGTGGACGGATCTGCTTCTACACGACACTTATTCCCTGCTGGAAACCCACTTAGTGTATAAGCACCACTGGCATTGGTGGTTACCTGATACGTTAATCCGTCTTCACAGACAGCTGAAACAGGAATACCTGTAACAGCGGTATCTCCACTATCTTTGACCCCGTTAAAGTTAAAGTCTTTATAGACCACACCGGTAATATCCGCCATAAGCCATGAACTTAATAAAGTTCCGGCCAGGACTGATTTAAACAGTATTATTCCTTTAGTCATAATTTCCCCTAATATGATTATTTTTACTAAAAAATCATAATAGCAGATATTTATCACTAAAATATCATATTTTCTTTTTTATTTTATTTTCCATTTCTTTTTTGTTTTATCCCAAATCACCTGATAATACATACGATCTTTTTTTGCTGTTTGAGTAATAAGCGTATATGAAAAAGGGATAGACTGTAGTTCCAGCTTATTATTGGAGGTAATTTTTATTTTTCGAATATGTTCATTGCTATTGGATAGTTCCAATAGTTTGACAGCACCTTTTTGTATTCTGTTGTGTTCTATAGCGTAAGCATACAAACCACTGTCTCTTGCCGACCCGACAAGAAGAAATTTTCCCTTGCTGCTTTTTATCAATGCCATACTGAGAACATCAACCCCTTCAATGCGCTGCAGTATCTCTTTGGTTTTTAGGTTTATATGATAAATTATTCCTTTTTGACTCTGATAGTCTGATTCATCAATAGCTGCGACCCATAGTGTTTTATCTTGGCAATCATACACTATGGCATTGATACCATAAGGGTTACTGGCTGTTGGCTTTACATCATCAAAATGCATAAAAATAGATATTTTCCCTGTTTGGGTATCTAACTTATAGATATTTTTTTGTAAATTAAAGGTCGTTGGATGTATAGAAATGAATGGCATGGGAACAAGGTAGATATTGCCTTGTTCATCCAATGTATAGGTACTGAAATGTTCATACTGTTCCCATTGCTTTAGATGAAGTGTTTTTTCCAATTTTTGCCCGTAATACAGAGATATACCTGTATAACGCTTTTGAGAAAGATCAATCATGACCGGTTGTGGTATTTTTAATCTCTTTATGAACTGCGGAAATCTGGCACATTTTCTTTGTACTCCAAATGTACCTATATAAGCCACTTGCTCTTTTTGCATATCAGATGAACTCTTTTCATGTTTTTTACTGATGACCACATATCCTGCAATAATAATCAAGATAAAAGAGATAATGATAGGAAAATATTTACGCATAGTTTACCTTTTTCCAATAGGTACAAATTTGGGGCCAACAGTGCAAGGCCACACTGTAACATGAAGATTTCCATCTTCTCCTATCATTGTATCTGCCCAGCAATATTCATGACCTTGTCTGGCATCATTGCGTATACGTGGTACATACCAGAGAACAATATTTGTATCTTTAATAGACTCTTTTCCCTCAATATAACGTTCTACACCATCCTCTTTTAAATTACAGCAAGAACCTAAAGTAAGCAAGTCTTTGTCTCCTTCATTCTCTTTGAACTTTGTTACAAAAAGCGTGGCATTGTCTCCTCTACTGTTATCTTCAAACTGCCCATAATTAGGTTCTATATAATATCCTTTTTGAGGATCATCGGCAGAAATGATCTTGTACGGGTATAAATCATTTACAGGGGTAGGGGAAAGCCGATCTGCATTTTCTTTTTCCCAAATTTTCCATGCGCCATCATAACTGTAGAAGTTCTCTTTTTTATCCAATGCCATATCTATACGCATCACTGGTCTGTAGATGGCATTGTCTCCACATCCTCGTCCTTTATTTACACCTACTACACGAAATGAGCCATCATCATAAAACTCAAAACGGTTTTCATAGCGATAGTTACATGCCATTGGCCATTTTGGATTTCGGAAATCCTGTGTAAGCATGAATCCATTACCATTTTTAAGTGCTCTTACCTGAGGTCCGTTAAAGGCCAAGACAACAGAAGTAGAGAAGAGAGGACAACCCATAGCATCGTTGTATCCAAAAAGATAGGTATCACCTTCACCACGTACGAACTCTACCCTTCTGCCCTCAATATAGGTTTCTGTACTGGTATCTAAATTTTCTCCATCTTTTTGCTGATAGCTCACATGCCAGTCCACGATCTTGGCAGAAGTCAATACCGGCTTACCTTCAAAACTGACATCCCGTATTTCCAATCCGTCTGAGCCTGTCAAACGGTAAGTGATCTTCCAACCGTTCTTTTCCAGTACACTGTTCTTCTGGCAGAAATTTTTCATAATATAACGGTTTTGCAAAGAACGCTCAGAAATACAGGCTGGCGTAGTTGTTTTACCCAACCCTGCCCACTTGGCAGCTGCCAGTTTCAACTCTGTCAGATCTACCACAGCCCAAAGTGCCTGTTCTTTTTGGTGATCTGTAAATGTAGGAGCCACACAAAGATGATCAGTATTCTCACAAGGAGACTCCTTCATGGTACCTCTGACATTTGCCATCGTGATATCTTTTTTAGCCGGTGTAAAGCCCAACTCTTTTTTAACTTCTGGCGCAGACAGTGCTATGGCTTGGGCAATATGTGTCAAACGCAAAGAGATATCGGGTTGCATATTACTGTATCTCTCTATAGAAAGTATTTTACCCTCATCTGCATTCACAATAGCCCTGGTGGTCGTATTGGTTACGAAGTTATACTTCTCTGCCTGATAGCATCTATGTATCTGGCAGATACTCTGATCTTTATCATTCAAACTACTTACAATAGCAGGTACAATACGCATCATATCATTGTGTAGAAATTTTCCTTCGTGTTTAGTATCTTTGAGAAAATCTGTATCTTTTAGTAAAATATTTTGTACACTTCTGGTACTGCTGTCCAGTTCATTGTTTTGTAGAGGGAGTACTGCCTGCCCGTTTCTGATCATTTTTTTAATATCATACAAATAACTTTTAACTTCAGGGATATTTTGATAAATACTTTTTTCATACTGGGGCAAAATAATCAGCTCACCAACAGATACTTTTGATTTCAATGTCTTTGATACAGGTGCATCCTGCGGTATAAACCAATACACAGTGATCACCAATAGTCCAATCAGCAATAGTCCAATACTTATTTTTATCTCTCTGTTCACCAGCCACCTGCTCCCTGCTATTTATCCCTCCATTTCAAAATAGTATGGGGGTTGCATTTCGATGTAAATTATAGCACTTAGAGATAAAAATAGCATCGCGATACTCATGACAAGCAATGTTTTATAATGAAACTTTTTCCATTTCTTTAAAAGTGGAACAAGTGGAGAAAGTACAAAAAGAGACATAAAGAGATGTTGTACTCTGAACCCATGAGTATAATCAAGCAAGGTTGCTACTGCCGCTATGAATACAGAAAATATGATTTGCTGCCAAACTTTCTGTGGTGTGGTCTTTGGATCCGTAAGCATAAACAAAATAAAAACCATAAAGGAAACAGAATAAAACCGATCATAAATATTTTCCAAAATCAGTACGGGATCATTGCTTACAACAAAGACGTATTGCAACACTAAATAGACAATGACAAAAGACAGTGGAATGATCCAACGATCTACCCTGTATAATATACTTATTCCCAACAAAGCAACGACAATACCTAACCCTGCACTATCTCCCAATTGCCCCAGAACAATATGCGCATCCTTGTAAAAAAACAGTAATCCCATCATTAATGCAAAATTGGAAGGATTAAAAAAATGTGTATTTTTATACTGTAGAAAATGTTTTTGGAAAAGTCCAAATGTAATAAGTAGCATAGTCATCCATATAGAAGACGTAACCATCATCAGCATGACGCCTATAGCAGTAGAGAGAGAAGAAAAAGAGAAAAAAGTGATCTCATTTTCTTTCATATAGAGCATAAGATGTTCTATGCACATCGTCACAAGCAAGATCAGTAAAATATACTTCCACGGAAGATAGATATGGGCTGCATATTTCCCCAAAAGTAACAACAACCCAAGATTAATAAGTTGCTGAAACTGAGGGTATATCATTTTTTCAAGTATCCCATTGCTGTGGCAATAATATCATCATCATCTTTACTTCGAGATTTCAACACTAAACGCTCTTTCCCCTCTTCTCTGAACTCAATAAAGATATTTTCACCATAAGAGGATACTTTTGAGACCCCCTTATCCCGTGCAAGTACTTTCATCACAATCACATCAATGAATTGCCGTGTAATGGTATCCAGCTTTCCGAATCTGTCTGCGATCTCTGATTCGATCTCATACACTTCACCCGTTGTTTCACACAGTGACAAACGACGATACAGTTCCAGACGCAAACGGTCTTCTTCAATGAGTTCTTCATTCAGATAGGCATCAATAGAGAGTTTCATGTCGATGTTCTGTGCCACCTCTTTGTCTTGTCCTGAAAGCTCTTTAATGGCATCTTCAAGCATACGCAGATAAAGGGAATAGCCTATCTGTTTAATGTGCCCGGACTGGGCTTCTCCGATGATATTTCCTCCACCTCGGATCTCAAGATCATGAAATGCCAGCACCGCACCGGAACCCAGGTCTGAGTTTGATTCCAGAGCTAAAAGGCGCCGTTTGGCATTATCCGTCAAACGTTCTTTATCTGTCACCACGAAATAACAGAACCCCTCTTTTCCTCCACGCCCTACACGCCCACGAAGCTGATGCAGGTCGGCGATCCCGAAGTTGTCTGCACCGTCTACGATCATCGTATTGGCATGCGGCATATGGATACCCGACTCCACAATGGAAGTGGAAAGCAGTACATCATACTCACCGTCTTCAAAGAGCATCATCTCATCTTCGGTCTCTTTGGCAGAGATCTTTGAATGCAATACGGCAATACGCAGTTTCGGAAGAATATCCAACAGTACTTTTTTCTTCTCTTCGATACCGGCAATGGAGTTAAAGACATAAAATATCTGCCCTCCACGCCGCATTTCACGCAAGATCGCTTCTTTAATGACCTTCTCATCGTACGACTTTACAAACGTTCTGACACCCTGACGTTCTGTCGGCGGTGTCAAAATCTCTGAAAAACTTTTCACTTCTGACATCGCAAGGTTCAATGAACGGGGGATCGGAGTAGCTGACATGGAGAGCAAATGAACATCAATAGCGATCTCCTTAAGTGCTTCTTTCTGTTTCACCCCGAATTTATGCTCTTCATCTATGATGACCAGTGCCAGGTTTTTAAATTTAGCTGTGAGCAATGCATGGGTCCCCACCACCACATCTATCGTTCCTTCCTCAAGTCCTCTAAGTGTCAGCGTTTTCTCTTTGGCTGTAGAGAAGCGATCCAGTTTAGCCACTTTGATCTCATGTCCATAAAAACGCTCTTTAAGGCTTTTGTAGTGCTGTGAAGAGAGCAGTGTGGTAGGCGCGATCATCATCGCCTGATAACCGTTCTTCACCGCTACGAACATCCCGTTCATTGCCACTTCTGTTTTACCGAAACCGACATCTGCCGAGAGCAGTCTGTCCATCATCTTTCCTGAAGCCATATCATCGAGCATATCATTAATGGCACGTTCCTGATCTTCCGTATGTACAAATCCGGCCTCGGACATAAATATAGCATGTTCTTCCATACGTTTTTTAAGTACAATACCTTTTTTCAAATGCCTTTGTGCCGAAAGGTTGATGATCTGAGAAGCAATGGCAAAAAGTTTCTCTTTGACTTTCGCTTTGAGCTTTTTAAAACTGGCTTTACCCAACTTGTCTAAAACAGGTAGAGAACCGCCCTCTGCCACATAACGGTCGATGACTTCTAGATTGGAAACCGGTATCAACAGAGAATCCTCATTTTGGTACATCATCACGACAAATTCAGAAGTAGCACCCAGAACATCCCGTTTTTCGATTCCTCTGAAGATCCCGACACCGTAATTTTCATGCACCACATAATCACCCGGTTTCAGCTCATCGAGGATGATACTGGCTTTTTTGACCCGTTTGCGTTTAATAGGCTTATTGAGAGACAAGATAAGCCGGTCTGCTCCCAGAAGATTGACGATCCCTTCCTGATAAACAAACTCGATATTTTCAAAAGAACTCAGTTCAGACCCACGGACAATACTCTCATTTTTTGCAATGATCGTGATCTTTTTGTCTTTATGCGACTCAAGCAGTTTATTGGGAATGACTGCTTCAAGATCACGGTACTTGTTCCCTTCCGGAATAGCAGGCAGCAAAAATGCTTTTCTCGGTACCAGCGGTTCACCAAGTTCGTAGATCTCTTTGAGTTCTTCATCCAGATCAGATGCCCAGACAGCATCAAAAAGTTCCAAAGCATTCATACCAAGATCATCCAAATACCAGAGTCCCAGTGAATCAATATCTTTGACAAAAGTATCATAGCTACTGCGTTCACAACGGCTTTTCAATGATTCATGCTGTACTTTGTCCAAAACCAGAAAAGCAGCTGTGATCTCAAGCTCTTCGAGTTCATCAGGCAGACGTTTCTGCGTATTCACATCATAATGATGGATCGCCTCAACCTCTTCATCAAAAAGTGAAATACGATATGGTTTGTCAACGTGAATGGGATAGATATCTATAATATCCCCACGGAAAGAGACTTCTCCTCTCTGTGAAGCAATATCAACAAAGTGGTATCCCCATTGATACAAAGTGTCTTTCAAACTTTTCAAGGCCAGGGTATCTCCAAATTCGATCTTTTTTCTGCTGAAAAGTTCTGGTTTTGGAAAAGGAATAAGCAGTGTTCGTACAGGAGAGATCAATACTTTTTTCTTCTTGCTTTTATAGTAGTCGGAAAGGTGTGTAAAGAGGTCCTGAATATCTTCACCGTAAGAGCGAAGATCCTCACCCACAGAGACTCTTAGATCCGGTAAAACATAAGTGTCATATCCCAATAAAACTGCTACATCACGAACCTGTGCAGCTTCTTTGTCATCATTGCAAATGAGAAGTTTGTTTTCCTGTAAATCTTCTAAATATTCATATATATTACTTTGGTACATGGGTGTTTAACTATCCTTCTATGCTGTAGGGTGTTGTCTCTTTCAAAAATGCTTCAATGACATAAAATGAACCGAAAACCAGATATTTTTTATTCTGATCGATCTCATTTTGAAAATCACTATAGGGCAAACCTACTCTTTCCAAAGCTTTCTCGATCTCTTCTATGACCGTGGCACGCTGAGATCCGATATGAATAATCTCTACACGCTTTACTTTCGGCTTCAAGATACGCAGTACCTCTTCATACTCTTTATCATCTAAAGAATTATAAATTAAAATCGTATCCGCTTCCATCGCTTTGACAATTGCCTGTGCAGCTAAAGGATTATGTCCCACATCAATACGGATATTTTCCATCAAAGGATAAAAACGGCCGAAAAGTTCTAAACTAAGTAAATCATTTACATCATAATCAATGTTTAAGATATCCAGAGCATGGAGTGCAACCATCGCATTATCTACCAAATAAGACGGCCAGGCTTTTTCTGTAGCAATTTTTTTTAATCCGTAAGGGTCAACCTCTGTGTTAATCCCTGGGCAGACACGCAGGTCTGCCCCTACATCAGCTGCGATCTTTTCTGCTACCTCAACCACCTCATCATACACCTGTGGAGCGAGTAACACTTTCTTTTGAATACTTCGTATTTTTGTAGCAGCGATCTCTTCAATGGTCTTGCCTAAAAAAGCCTGATGGTCTATGCCTATAGGTGTAATGACAGACAGTGCTTTATCACGCACATTGGTCGCATCAAACTCTCCGCCCAAACCTGCTTCCAAAACCATCAGGTCACAGTTTTCAAAAACAACAAAAGCCAAAAGTGTGGTATATTCAAAATAAGAGAGTTCCTCAGACATCTTTCTGCCGAGAATATCAAAAAGTCTCCGATGTGCTGTCTCCAAAACTTCATCAGAGGCATCCTCTCCATTAAGCCAGATACGTTCATTGAACTTTAAAATATGCGGGGAAGAGTAATGCCCGACAGACAATCCTTCTTTCCAAGCAAGAAAAGCCATCATCCTGCCGGTAGAACCTTTACCGTTCGTCCCGACGATATGTACCGTTTCAGGATGTTTAATATGTGGTTTCAAGCATGCATAAGCAAGATGTACCCGCTCATGATCGATCTCTTTATAATAGAGAGGTTTACCTGCCAAGAAATTTTCTAACGGCTCACTGCTCACTGCGATCTTCCCACGCTTATTTGCTATTTGCAGATTTTGCACTGACATATGCCAAAAATTCATCCAGGGCTTTTTCCAGACCTTTTCGTATGGCTTCTGTCCTCAATGCAGATGAATCCACAGAACTTTCATAAATATCTGATTCAAAGATCGTTGAGATCTTTTTACGAATTCTTCCCTGCTTGGTCATCATATCAAAGTTTACACGCACATTGACACGATAACGCGAGACATATCCGTTCTCATAGGCAAGAGGCGTAAAAGTAGTACCTGCATAAGAGATACGTATCGTGCTTCCCGCCTGTTCTTTGGATGTCACTCTTCTTTTAAAACGGGTATAGACCAGACGGTTCATCTCATCTTTCACAAAAGCTGCATTCTCCGGTTCTGCTCTGTCCACTACAACTTCCACATAGACATTGTCATCAAACGTATTTTTAATGTACTGCGATGAAGGTTTATAACCACAAGA
>JAMONL010000118.1 GCA_027065815.1 Sulfurovum sp. | reverse complement strand
TTCCTCTGCCACAAGCAACGGTGCGATGGAGTGTAACACCTCTTCAACAGCCTGATAAAATACATCATGTTCAAAACGATGGGATTCTTTCAGCTTTTTCATCTCCTCAACGATCATTTTTCGCATCTCTTTCAGTTCTTTGCTTTCCATTTGGATCCTTTATTTCTTAGGTTTAATTTTTAATTTTGCACTATATCTTTTAATCGTTAACTGGCAGTTAACTCGATAAAGCTCTCGGCCTGTTCATATTGAGCCTGCCGACGGTCTGACCCTCTTTTTCCAGCATATCGATTGTTGCATCATAAGGAGGTTTGTGGTCTCTCAGTACATCCAGCAGATGGCTGAATACCAGTCCGTAGTTTCTTCCCAACGGGAAGGTCACCTCTTCGATATGGGCTTCATGTATCTTGTCCGCCAAGACATTCAGCGTACAGTTGTAAGCACTCTCATTGGTCACATATTGCAGATAGTAGTCACGCATGATCGCAACATTTCCGAGCCAGGCGGTACGTTCATCGGGTGTAAGATGTTCATTTTTTTTGATCTTGTCTACATAGTTGTCTATCAGTGCATTGGTTTTCTCTTCACGTGTATCAAATACCTCTTCCAAATTGGTACAATGCTTTTTTAGCCCTTCGAGCAATTCACGACTACTGTACGTTTTAGGTTCAGGCTGATAAAGATAGATACTTTTGTCAGCGCTGGGTTCAAAGCTCAAAGCATCCAAAAGTTCGATCGCCGTCTGTAGAAAAGTATATCTGTCAGGCTTTGTCTGATCAAAACTCACACCATGCTGGGAAACTTTTGGTTTTGCACCTACATATTTTAATTCCATTATTCACTCCTTCATTCAATTTTAAATTCTTTTAAAATAGCACATAATAATTATACACCATTACTTGTTCAAACTAAGAATATGGAAAATTTGTAGAGGAATGATAGATTGTTTTGATATAATCTTCGGATTAAAATCAAAATTTATAAGATTAAATAATAAGGAAAATGCATGAGCGAAAAGATAAAAGAACGAGAAGAAAAAGTAGAGCTTGCCATAGAGATCGCCATTAAAGTGAGTATGATCGCTTTGGTGGTCTACCTCTCCTACCTTATTGCCAAACCTTTTATGGGTATCGTGGTCTGGGGTGTGATCATTGCTGTGGCGATCTCACCGCTTGTGACCATGCTTGAAAAACGTTTTGGAAACCGTAAAAAGATCATTATCGGTATCACGATCGCAGTCATTGCAGCTTTAGTACTGCCTACCTATGCACTTTCCGGAAAAACCTTTGAAAGTTCGCAAAACATCATGCATACGCTGAAAGAGGGGAACATTACCATTCCGCCTCCCACAGAAAAAGTGAAAGAGTGGCCGATTATTGGTAAAAAAGCCTATGCATTCTGGGACAATGCCTCACATAATCTTAGAAATACACTGGCACCTTTCTCGAATGAGATCAAGTCTGGCATTAAATCACTTCTCTCTTCCATCGGCGGATTGGTCGGTACAGTCTTTATGTTCATTGCTTCTATGATCATTGCAGCGGTCTTTCTCATAGGCGCGGAAGGGTCGATCAAATTCTATAAGGATCTTTCCTGCCGTCTAATGGGTGAACGTGGTAAAGAATGGGTAACACTGTCTACCTTAACCATACGTTCTGTGGTCAACGGTGTCATAGGTGTCGCTGTGATACAGTCTTTTTTCGCACTCATTGGAATGGGACTCATGGGGGTACCGCTTGCTATGGTCTGGGCTGTAGGGATCATGTTCCTCACCATTATTCAGGTACCTGCACTGCTCATCATCGGGCCGGTGATCGCGTATGTCTTCTCTCAAGGCTCGGGAACTGCTGAGATCGTCTTTGCTATTTACATGGTACTTGTGGGTGCTTCTGACGGCGTACTTAAACCGATACTTATGGGTAGAGGTGTCGATGTACCGATGCTGGTCATTCTCATCGGTGCGATCGGAGGAATGATGCTTATGGGTATGATCGGCCTTTTTGTTGGAGCTGTCATCTTTGCGTTGGCCTATACACTCTTTGGTTTCTGGATGAACGATATGAACGATGAAGAAACAACAGTCAGCAATGAAATATCTAAGTAAAAAAAACAACTTTATCTACCTTTTCTTCTCTCTGATCATCCTGCTCTTCTCTGCTGCAGTGATGGGAGAATTGCCGAGCAGCTTTGCTGAAGACTTTTTCTCTTTTGTCATCCTGCTGATGCTGCTTGCGAGCATTAAAAGTATTCATACTGAAGTGACCTGGACCAGAACGGTCTATGTTGTGATCGGTTTTTTCATACTCTTGACAGTGCTTGGGAAATTTTTCCCTCAGAGTGTTTATGTCCACTTCATTCTTGTCACACTGCTTGTTTTTTTC
>JAMONL010000117.1 GCA_027065815.1 Sulfurovum sp. | reverse complement strand
CTATAGTTAGAAACTTTTTTTATCTGAATGGTCCAATAGTCCTTCTATTGTATGATTTGAACTATCTTATTTGGAGATCCCTATATGAACAATATCGACCTCGTTATCATTTTAAGCACCGCATTTTTGGGTAGTGTCGGACACTGTATCGGGATGTGTGGAGGTATTGTTGTTGCCTATAGTTCAGGTAAGATTGATCAAAAAGACTCATGGGTAAAACAGACCATTGCCCACCTCTCCTACAATTTTGGACGTGTAACGACCTATGCCATGCTTGGTGCAGTGTTTGGTCTTTTGGGTAAAGCCATTGCGTTTACACCTACTACCAAGGGGGTACTCTTTCTGCTGACCGGTATCCTTATGATCCTTGCCGGTCTCTCTTTATTGGGCAACCTCAAATTTCTAAATTCTGCAGAGTGGTCTGTTTCTAAAAATACCTGGTATCAAAATGCCTTTCGACAACTCATCAGCTCCAAATCTCTGCCAAGCTTTTATCTTCTGGGTATGCTCAACGGTATTATACCCTGCGGCCTGGTCTACTCTTTTGCCATTTTTGCAGCCAGTACGGCAAGTCCACTCTGGGGTGCCATTGTCATGGCAACCTTCGGTCTGGCAACTATCCCTGCCCTCTTCTTTCTTGGTACCGTCACTAAATTCCTCCAAAAAGGCTCTCTGCGCGGTACGATGATGAAACTTGCAGCCATGCTAGTGGTTTTTTACGGCCTTTACACCATCTATAAAGGATACAACTTCATAGCACATCCGCAAAAGACACAAAAGATGATCGACAGTATGCGGTCAGGATCTGTTAAAAATGCTGTTGAAGGAAAATGTGGCGGTATGAAATGTGCACCTGGAAAATGTGGGTAAATAAAATAATTTAGCTATAATCCCATTTATGAATCACATTAAAAATTATGCCTATCCACATACACCTCTGAAGTTTGACTTCAAACAGACCATTGAACGTTTTTTTGTTGAAGAGGTACCTCTTTACAATTTTACAGGTACAGGTAATTTCCTCATACTTAAGATCAAAAAGACCGATATGAGTACCTGGAAGCTCATTACCGTTTTGGCAAAAGCCACTGGTTTACAGGAGCGTGACATCGGTTATGCAGGGTTAAAAGACAAAAATGCCACTACGATACAGTATATCTCTCTGCCTAAACAGTTTGAAAAAGAACTCAATAAAAATCTGACCACAGAAAAGATCGAAATACTTGAACGTACTTATAACAAAGCGCCTATTAAAATAGGTGCTTTGAAAGGTAACCGCTTCTCCATTATTTTGGAGCGCATCTCAGAGAGTGATGCCAAGTTCTTCAATACCACTGCAAAAATGATGCAGAGCAAGGGCATACCAAACTATTACGGATACCAGCGTTTTGGAGAAGACAGCCGTTCCTACCTTCAGGGCAAAGAGATCGCCCATTCAGGTAAAAAGCTCAAAGGTAGCAAAGAGAAACTGCTGGTCTCTGCCTATCAGAGTCACCTTTTTAACAAGTGGCTGGGGCAAAGGGTGAAACTTTCTACTATTATCAGCAAGGACAATGCAGCCTTTGCAGCTAAAAAACTGCAATATCCGCAGGAACTGGTTGAAGTTCTGGCAAAACAGCCTCAGTTCTTTAAACTTTTCATAGGAGATGCAGTCATGTCCTACCCTTACGGAAAACTAAACTTTGTAAAAGACATGACACAGTCGGCACAGGCATTTGAACAAAAGAAGATCTCTCCCACAGGACTGCTTTGCGGTGCCAATACGGAACGTGCAAAATCTGATGCCTATTATCTGGAAGAACCTTATGACGATACCGAGCTGTCTGCACTGAAAGGTGATAGACGTTTTGCCTGGATCTGGCCTAAAGAGGTAGAAACAGCATATAACAAAGAAAAGAAAAAACTGACAGTTGAATTCTATCTGCCAAAAGGATCCTATGCTACCACTTTCCTTGAAGAGATAGGGAAGTTCTCACTTAAAGAAAAATAGCGTTTATTTCCCTTTGTTTAAATCGTAATTGCAAGTGATTTTTTAGAAGAAGGGTTTCAGGAATCTTTTTTTGGAAGAAATTTACCACAGCCTTTATCCGGCGTACCACCAAAACTTTTTACTTCTCTTGCTGTGCCGTTCTCATAGATCACTGTTCTTTGACAATTTGATGCTTCTTTGCACGTTTCATTACTACATCCGATATCTTCTGCTACTGCCATAGGTTTTCCTTATCATTTATATTTGTTCGTATAATACTGAAATATCTTTAATAATGAAAGAGGATCTTGTATTATCTTTTTCCTCTTCCACGCTTCTTGTCTTTTTTATCCGGTTTTGGTTTTGCGGCATCATAGGCTTTAAAGGCATCTCGTTTTGTGGTTTTCCGTTTTTTACTTTTAGGTACGACACCTGCGGACTTTCTCTTCTTACCGAACGCACCATCGGTCTTTTTATGTTCATTTTTATTCTTACGTGCACCTTTTTGCACAACTTCAATCTTCGGTGCATACCCTTCAAGCTTTTCCTGAGGCAATGCTTTTCCCATCAAACGCTCAACATCTTTTAATGCAACCATTTCCGTCGGTGAAATAAGCGTGATCGCCAATCCTTTTGCTCCTGCCCTGCCCGTACGGCCAATACGGTGAATATAATCCCCTGTCACATGCGGGATATCATAATTCATTACCACTTCCAAAGCAGGAATATCCAAACCGCGTGCGGCAATATCGGTAGCGACAAGAACACGTATCTTTTCCTCTTTAAATCCTTGTAAGGCTCTGGTACGTTCCCCTGAACTTTTACCTCCATGGATCACCGCTGTTTTCAAACCTGAATCATTCAAATAAGAGCCCACATCATCAGCAATTTCTTTTTTACGGACAAATACCAGTACCTGCCGGTAATTCCGTGAACCTATCAAATAAGATAAAAGCTCAGATTTTTTCTCTTTTTCTACAGGGTAAACGATCTGTTCCACCGTATCTGCAGAGGTACCCATTGCATCCACTTCTATCAGTTTGGGTTTTGTAAGTATCTGTTCTGCCAATCTTTTGACAGAACCGGACAGTGTTGCCGAGATCAGCACATTTTGTCGTCTTTGCGGTAAATATTGCAGTATTTTGCTGACTTCTGAGACAAAGCCCATATCTAAGATCGTATCCGCTTCATCGAGTACCAGATAATCCACAGACTCCAGATTGATATTTTTCTGATAAATATGTTCCAGTAGTCTGCCTGATGTCGCAACAATAATATCTACACCTCTTTTAAGTCTATTTGCCTGTGAGGTAAGATTTGAACCACCGTAAAGCACCATACTCTTCAGAGGAAGATACTTTCCGTACGATTCAAAGGAGGCATGTACCTGACGTGCCAGTTCTCTTGTTGGTACAAGAATGACTGCTTTGGGGTAATGCCGCCCATGCACAAAATTTTTACTTAACTCTTGAAGTATCGGTAAAGCAAAACCTGCTGTTTTCCCGGTGCCTGTCTGTGCCCCTGCCATGATGTCACGTCTGGTGAACATAACTGGTATTAAAGCTTTTTGTATAGGCGTTGCAGAGACATACCCCTTCTCCTGCAAAGCTTTTAATATCTCTTCACTGAGTCCAAGCGTTGCAAGTGACATACTAAACTGCTTCGTTATCGTTACTGTTCTGCGAACGTCTTTTCATACGCATCTTATGCTTGGCCACTTCTCTCATATCTGCATGGGAATCACTCTCATCCATGATCTCAACACCCAAAATGGTCTCAACACAGTCTTCCAGTGTGACGATCCCTTCCGTCTGGTCATAAGAGTCAAGTACCAGGAACATATGCTCTTTCTTCTTAATAAAGAGATCCAGTGCCATAGAGACAGGAATATTTTCATTGATCTTGTAAATGTCTTTCTGTATACTCTTCAGTGCTACCGTATTATCTTCAAGCGCCTGTTTAAAGATCTTCTTTGTCATGATCATACCTGTGATTTCTTCAATGTCACCGTCAAAAACCGGTACCCTTGAGAATTTAAAGATCGCCGGTTCTGTTTCAATAATATCTTTGATCGTACGGTTGCCATCCAAGCCGAATACAACGGTTCTGGGTGTCAGTATCTCATGGATCTTGATCTTGTCCAAAAGCAGGATGTTTTCGATTACATCAGACTCTTTTTCATCCAGTACACCCTCATCTTCACTCATAAGTGTACTCTCGATAAGCTCTTCTTTGGTCAAAGACATACCGTCATCGTTCTTTTTGATCTTATTGGTCACAAAAAGTGTCAAAAGAATGATTGGATACGTAATGAAAATAAAGAACTGTATCACATAGGCAGCAAGAGGTGCAAGAGATTTCCAGTAAACCGCTCCAATGGTCTTGGGAATGATCTCAGATAAGAATAAGATCGCAAAAGTCAGGATAATGGAAACATAAAAGACAGCACCATGCCCATAAATGGTCTCTGCCTGTGCACCGACTGCTGCTGCACCCAACGTATTCGCAATGGTGTTTAAAATAAGAATGGAAGCGATTGATTTATTGATATGTACTTTATGTGATTTAAGAAGTTTTCCTACATTGGGTTTCTCTTTTTCCAAAACAGAAATATAAGGCATATTTACTGACAGTAAAACCGATTCAAGTACGGAACAGATGAATGAAATAACTACTGCAGCTAAAAAATATAATATTAACAAGTCCATTTAAGTGAAAAATCCTTTATACCCATTCACGGGGTTTATAATAAAATAAGGGTCGCCAAACCCAGAAAACTCATGAAACCGACCACATCAGTGACAGTTGTCAAAATAACAGTACTTCCTATGGCCGGGTCAATATCCAGTTTTTTCAAAAGCAAAGGAACCATAGATCCAAAGAAGCCTGCACTTAAGAGATTAATAATCATGGATAGACCTATCACCACACCCAGCATGCCTTTGTCAAACCATACAGAAGCAATAATTCCCATGATTATAGCAAAAATAAACCCATTTGCAAGGGAGAGTATCACCTCTTTCTTAATGGTCCTGTAGGCATCATGTTTCGCAATATCACCGAGGGCAAGCTGACGCACAACAACCGTCAGACTCTGTGTACCGGCATTGCCGCCCATAGAGGCAACAATAGGCATCAAAATGGCCAGAGCCACAATACTCTGCAGTGTAGCTTCAAACATTCCGATGACCAGTGAAGCAACTATGGCTGTTACAAGATTCACTCCCAGCCATATCGCACGCGCTTTTCCCGCTTTTAAAAGGTCATCATCTTCTTCTGCATCATCATTGACCCCGGCAAGGTTATACATCTGATCTGTTGCCTGTTCATTGATGATATCATAGATATCATCCGATGTAATACGACCAAGCAGTGCGCCGTTATAATCAACAATAGGCATGGAGGAGAGGTCATACTCCTGAAATTTCTGTACAATATCATGGATGTCATCATGATTGTGCCCAATGACCGGTTTATATTTTTCCGGATTCTCTTCAATATTCTCTTGCAGGGTTTTTTCAAAATCAAATACCAGTAGATTGTCCAATCCAACACCATAGCGAAGAATATTTTTGTCATCGACAACAAAAAGGTAATTGACATTTTCCAGTTCATCCTGCTTTCTAAGCTCTGCAAAACCTTTAATGACATCATGCACTGTATCATGCAGATTTGCCGTATAGACCTCTGTCTGCATATAGGCACCGGCTTCATTCTCATCATACTGTTTAAGGTGAAGAATATCTGTCTGGTCATCAATATGAAGTTGATTGAAGACTTCTCTAGCGATCTTGTGATCGACCTCTTCAAGTTCCTGAATAAAGTCTGTCTGATCATCGGATTCAAGTTCTGCAACAGATTCCGCGATCTCTTGAGGCGTAAAGGATTCTACAACATCTTCAAAATACCTGTCGGGCAATTCAAGGGCTACGTCGGCAATAAGTTCTTTGGGGATCGACTGAATCGCTTCATTAAAACTCTTTTCATTCAGATCTTTAAGAAGGTTGGCAATTTCCGAGGGGTGAAGTTCATCATCATGATGTGTTTCTAAATACTCTTTTAATTTATCCATGACTCCCCTCCTTTATGAATACACGGTAAATGAATACTGTGTGATGATTATTGTGTGAAATTATACTTGAATTTTTTGAATAATGGAACAAGAAGATGTACAAAAGGGAAGATATCCTTTTGTACTAAAAGTATTATGCTGGAATATCACACTTTTTAGTAATGATACAAAGAGGACAAAAGTTACTAAGCCCTGCAATTAGAGGGATAACCCCCAGATAAAACCACTTATTCCCGGTATAAATACCTATACCTATCAGTGACAAACCTAAAACAATTCTAATAGGTCTACATGCTTTTCTTATTTTATTTACATCCATCGATACTTCCTTTAATATATTTTTGAATTATAGTGGAAATTACTTAAAATAATATAAGAGTATATCTCTCTGAATATTACTATTCTTATGTGAAAGAAATGGGGAAAACCCACATCAAGATATGTGGGCTACTTCTTAAAGTTGAGGACCTGCTGATGCATAATCAAATTCTCCGCCTTTGTCGTCATAACGGTGAAAATTTTCTATGAACATGGCTGCAAGTTTGTCACGCTGTGTATCAAACTCCTCTTTATCAGGCCATGCATTACGCGGGTTTAAAAGACTTGGCTCAATATCTCCAAGTGTTTTAGGTACTTGAAGTCTAAAGGTTCTTGTTGTATCAAACTCGCTCTCTTTAATACTTCCATCAAGAATAGCATTGATACAGGCACGTGTATCTTTAATACTCATACGTTTTCCTACACCATAGGCTCCACCTGTCCAACCTGTATTTACAAGGTAAACACTTACATCATGCTGGTCGATCTTTTCACCAAGAAGTTTTGCATAATCCGTTGGGTGCAATGGTAAAAATGCTTCACCAAAACATGCGGAAAAAGTTGCGACCGGCTCAGTGATCCCTCTTTCTGTTCCTGCTACTTTTGCAGTATAACCGGATAGGAAGTAATACATTGCCTGCTCTTTACTCAACTTTGATACCGGTGGCAATACACCAAAAGCATCTGCCGTAAGGAAAATAATATTGTTTGGATGACCAGCCTGAAGGTCTGTTTTATGGTTTTGAATATGCTCGATCGGATACGAAACTCTCGTATTTTCTGTTTTCGAACCATTTGTATAATCTACTTCACCATCCTCATCTGCAACCACATTTTCCAAAAGTGCATCTTTGACAATGGCACCATAGATCTCAGGTTCCGACTTTGCATCAAGGTTGATTACTTTTGCGTAACATCCACCCTCAAAGTTGAAAACACCTTCATCATCCCAACCATGTTCATCATCACCGATGAGAGCACGGTGCGGGTCAGTAGAAAGTGTGGTTTTCCCTGTTCCCGAAAGTCCAAAGAAAAGACATACATCGTCATCTTTACCAACATTGGCAGAACAATGCATAGAGAGTTTACCCTCTAATGGCAACCAGTAGTTCATCATAGAGAAAATACCTTTTTTCATCTCACCACCGTACCAGGTACCACCGATAATAGAAATATTGTCTTCGATATTGAATACGACATAAACATCAGAATTCATACCATGTTCTTTGTACTTTTCATCTACCGTTTTACAGGCATTGTAAACGGTAAAATCCGGTTCAAATGTCTCCAACTCTTCTTCTGTAGGACGGATGAACATATTTTTAACAAAGTGTGCCTGCCAAGCCACTTCTGTAATAAATCTAACTGATCTTTTACTCTCGGCACTTGCACCTGCAAATACATCTGTTACATAAATATTTTTACCGGAAAGTTGCGTCAAGGTTAGATCTAAAAGTTCTTCATAAATTTTTTTATCTATTTTTTTATTCACATTACCCCAGGCAATGTGCTGGTTTGATGGTGGCTGATCAACAAAATATTTATCTTTTGGACTACGCCCTGTGAAGATACCTGTATCACACATTGCTGTGCCTGTTGTAGAGATCTTACACTCTCCAGCTTCTACTTCGTGCGCTTGCAACTCATCATAACTCAAATTATAATAGACATCACCAATATCTTTTAATCCCAGTTTGTCAAGTCCATTAGGCGTTTTGGTACTCATAGTATCCTCTTTTATTACATAAATTTATTTGTTCATGCCAAAGCATAAATTAGAAAATCATCTTATTTTCTAATTTATACTCCCTTCCAAAAAGGGAGCATAGATCTTTATTTAAAGATCGACAACAGTACACCGGCTGCCACGGCTGAACCGATAACTCCAGCAACATTTGGACCCATAGCATGCATGAGCAGAATATTACCCGGTTTCTCTTCAGAACCAACTTTAGAGACTACCCTTGCTGCCATCGGTACGGCAGAAACTCCTGCTGCACCAATGAGCGGATTGATAGGCTCTTTTGAGAACTTGTTCATCAATTTTGCCATAAGCACACCGGCTGCTGTTCCTGCAGAGAATGCAAGAAGACCGATCACCATGATTCCCAATGTTTCTGCGACAAGGAACTTATCTGCCTGAAGTGTCATTCCTACACCAAAACCTAAGAAGATCGTCACAATATTGATCAGTGAGTTTTGCATCTCATTAGACAAGCGGTCAACCACACCAGACTCTTTTGCAAAGTTACCAAAAGCAAAAGAACCCATAAGCGGTGCCGCATCCGGCAAGATAAGTGCGATCATCATGATGACCACGAGAGGGAAAATAAGTTTTTCCATTCTGTGTACTTTTCTTGTTGTTTTCATAACGATCACACGTTCTTCTTTACTTGTCAAAGCTCTCATTATCGGAGGTTGGATAACAGGAACCAACGCCATATACGAATAGGCAGCAACAGCAATAGCACCTAACATTTCAGGTGCCAAGGCAGACGCAATAAAGATCGATGTCGGACCATCCGCTCCACCAATGATTGAAATAGCAGAACACTGTTGAAGCGTGAAATCAACAAAACCTGTATATTGGGAAAGTACTGCTGCACCTACCAATGAACCAAAGATACCAAATTGCGCTGCACCGCCAAGAAGTGCTGTTTTAGGGTTTGAAAGTAATGGACCGAAGTCTGTCATTGCTCCAACACCCATGAAGATAAGCAGTGGAAAGAATTCATTGGCAATACCCATCTCGTAGATAATACCCAACATATGTCCAGGTGCTGCCATCTCGGCAATAGGAATATTGGCAAGAAGTCCACCAAAGGCTATAGGGAGGAGAAGGAGCGGTTCAAACCCCTTACCAATGGCAAGATAAAAAAGTACAAAGATGATGAGGAACATAATAGTACGTCCCCAACTCTGTGCAAATGTAGAAACTTCTTCACCATGGGCATTTTTCAATCCTTCAATCGGATTTATCATTGCATCCAAACCTGTAGTATGAAAGAATGCAGCGATCAATCCTGTTACCGATTTAGGCTCATAGTTTTTCTTTTCCTCTGCGATCAACTGCTCTTGTGTCTTAAATTTAGTGACGCCTGCATGTTCATTCGCAGTCGCTACAGTGGTCAAAAAACCAAATGCAAACAACAGCGAAAGTAAAAGATGTTTGAGCTTCATATTTACTCCATTGTGGCTAAAAGTTGTGCGTCTGCAACTGTATCGTTAACATTGACATTAATAGAGACGATCTTACCTGCTTTAGGCGCAGCAATATCGATCTCCATTTTCATCGCTTCAAGGATCATAATAATATCACCTTCAGCGACAGTGTCTCCCGGATTCTTAAGAATTTTCCATACATTTCCGGGAGTTTGGGAAAGGATCTCTTCCGAACCTGTTCCTCCAGCTGCAGGAGCAAGTGTTTCTGCTGGAGCTGCATTTGCTGCTACAGGAGCAATTTGCATATCTCCTTCACCCTCTGCTACCTGAACACTGTACTGTTTACCGTCTACTACTACTGTATAATTTCCTGCCATTTCTGCTTCTCCACTGTTATTTTGTTTACCTTTTCTTATCATGAGGGGACCTTCACCCTTCAAGAACGCAATACCTTTCTGATCACATGCACCTGCAATGAAAATATTTTCATCACTTGTCTCAAGACCTTCATCTTCCAGTACTTTTGTCCAATGTGCAATTGATTTGTTCTCGTCTCTGTCTGCAATGTCCAAAGGATTTTCTGTTGTAGGATCCAATTTCAATTTTTCAGCTGCAAGTTTGATAATCTCATCATCCGCAGGTACCGGTGTTTTACCAAAGTAACCCAGTACCATACGTCCGTAACCCGGAGCGATCTGCTTCCAGGGACCGAACATCACGTTTGCATATGCCTGCTGCCAGTAGAACTGGGAAACAGGTGTCACAGATGTACCGTAACCGCCTCTTTCAACCACTTCTTTCATCGCTGCGATCACTTCATCGAATTTATCAAGATCTCCGGAGTCTCTCATCATCTGTGTATTGGCTGTCAATGCACCGCCAGGCATAGGCGAGAAAGGAATGAGCGGAGATACCTGTGTTGCCTCAGGCGGGATCATATATTCTGCAAGACACTCTTTGAGTCTCTCTTCATATTTAAGGATCTTGTCAAGCTTCAAGTCACCAAGGTTGTAGTTGGTACCTTTGGTTGCATGCAACATAGTCAAAATATCCGGCTGAGATGTACCGCCGGAAACCGGTGATGCTGCCATATCGATACCGTTTGCTCCCGCTTCAAGCGCTGCAAGGTAAGATGCTACAGAAACACCTGCTGTTTCATGTGTATGCAGTCTTAAATGTACAGAATCACCAAGCAGTTTTCTTGCCATTGCGATCGTCTCATAGACTTTATGTGGGTTCGCTGTTCCTGAAGCATCTTTGAAACAGACTGAATCGTATTCGATACCGGAATCCAAAATGTTTCTCAATGTCTTTTCATAAAAAGCCACGTCATGTGCACCTTTACATCCAGGAGGCAGATCCATCATTGTAACCACAACTTCATGATTCATACCGTGTTTTTTGATACACTGTGCAGAGAATTCAAGGTTGTTTACATCATTCAATGCATCAAAGTTTCTCACTGTTGTGGTACCGTGTTTTGCAAACATTTTTGCAAAAAGGTCGATCATCTCACGGCTTCCTGTGTCAAGCATCACGGTATTGATACCACGTGAAAGTACTTGAAGGTTTGCATCTGGACCTACGATCTCTCTGAAACCGTCCATCATTTTAAATGCATCTTCCTGAAGGTAGAAATAAAGTGACTGGAATCTTGCTCCGCCACCGAATTCAAAGTGAGTAATACCCGCATTTTTCGCTGCTTCTACTGCAGGGAAAAAATCATCCATAAGCACACGACCGCCGAAGACAGACTGAAATCCGTCTCTAAAAGTTGTGTCCATTACATCAATATATTTTTTAGCCATTTAAAGTACCTTATTGTATGATTGTTTTCATGATTTTTTATTACAAAAGTCAGTGACTGCGGCAACGATAGCTGCAACACGGCGAGCTTCTTCCTCACTGTCATTTGTAGTAGGAGTAGCAACAGCCGGTGCTTCTTCCTTGAAGTATTT
>JAMONL010000116.1 GCA_027065815.1 Sulfurovum sp. | reverse complement strand
TACTCGGGGACATGACCCTCATCGTGATCAATGAATCCAAAGCAGAAAGTGATGAAAGTGAGTTGGAAACATTCACCACAGAGAAGAATGATTTTTCCCTGCTAGATGATGAACCTATTACCTTCAATGACAGTCCTGTTACTCTTCCTCCCGAAACTGAAAAAGAGAAAGAAGAGACGATCTCTATTTTAGAAGAGGATAAACCCTTTGATCTCATCATGGATGACGAACCATTCCTTATAGATGAAATAGATGAATCTGTAGTAGAGAAAGAGACAAAACCTGACAAAGAAAAACATCCAGAAGAAGCTGAAACCGAAAGTAGTATGGATACAGAAACTGAAGACAGTTCACCTATCATCATGGATGACGAACCATTCTTTATAGACGAAATAACCGAATCTGTAGTAGAGAAAAAGACAGAAACTGAAGACAGTTCACCTATCGTCATCAATGTTTCGGAAATAAGCCAAAAGATCGGGATCTCGGAAGAAGACTATAATGCTTTCCTCAATGAATATATCGATACGGCATTGACACTTGAAGAAGATCTAAGAAGTACACAGTCTAAAAAAAGATCTCATGCCATCACTACTTTGTCACACCTTTCAAATGTCCTACATCTTCCACTCATCAAGCAGATCATCTCAGATATTGAAAACTCCAATGAAAATGAGCAAGATACATTGATTCGCTCTTTCTACGATACTTTGGCCAGATTGACTACAAATGACCAGAATAGCAATGATACAGAGGAAACGCCAGACCAAATTAAGGAAAAGCCGGAAAAGGAAACACCTAGCGAAAGCTTTGGTACCATTGACCTCAGTCATGTCCAACCGATCCATTTTGATTTCCAGCTTGAAGAAGCAGCCAACGATCTCAGTCTTCCTAAGGAATTGATCGAAGAATTTGTTATCGATTTCATTGATCAGGCCCATGTGGAAACTGAAAATATGTTAAGCGCTTATGAAAATGCTGATCTCGATGCGATCCAAAAAATAGGACATCTCTTAAAAGGGACAGCCAGTAATCTCCGTATCAACCCGCTTGCAGATACACTTTACAAAATACAGTTCTGTGAAGACAGCAGTCAATTAGAAGATCTCATCAAAGAGTATTGGGCACATTTCCTCTCTTTTGAACATCAGATCAATATCATCTCAAAATAAAAAGGAAATAAAGTATGACTATTCGAACTAGACTTAAAATGGTTGGTGTTGTGCCAATTATGTTTCTTATTCTTCTATCAGGTTATTTCTTTGTAACTTCATATTTGAACTATGAAAAAGCGAATGCACTAAAAATCATTCTTAACAACAATGCAAGTTTAAGTAAAGCGCTCGTCAACATCGGTAAAGAACGTGGTCTAACCTCTCTTTATCTGGGTAGCGACGGGAAAGAATTCAATGAAACACTCAAAAAACAAAGAGTAAATACAGACAAGTCATTTGCAACACTTAAAGAGAAGCTTGTCTATAAAAATACAAGTTTCATCCCGCCATTACTTAAACTGCTTGGAGAAGAGGATTATGTTGATGATGCAAAATACAGTACCCTGCTGAACAATCTGAAAGAAATTTCATCAATCAGAAAAAGTGTAGATACTCGAAGTGAACCATTTAAAAAGATCTTTTTTGACGGATACACTAAAAAACTTGCTACCCCAACACTTGATACGATATCAGAGATCAAGAACTTTGCCCTCAATACGGAGATCTCATCTCTCATCTCGTCTCTTCTGCAGCTCTCGACTGCCAAAGAAAATGCCGGTTTGGAAAGAGGTTTCATCTCTTACTACATGAGCAAAAAATCTTCCATGTCATTTGAAGAGATCGCACTATGGGATCATTTCAAAACAAAAGCGAACGGGTTTGACATCAATCAGGTGGAAGATCCTGTACTTCATGCAAAACTGGAGCAGATTTTAAACAACCCTAAGGCAAAAGAAGTATTCACAGAGCTGGGAGAAACATCTTCAGCAATCCAAACTGACGTCGATAACGGTGATTATGCTGAAAATCCTATAGACTGGTTCACGTTGCAGACAAAAAAGATCGCCCTGCTTTCAAAAGCTGAATTGGTCACATCCAATACACTATGGGAAAAAAGTGATTCCTATCTTAAAGATCAGATCATTTTACTTTCTATTGCATCCGTTATTCTGCTTCTATCACTTATTCTTGCTGTCCTCGGGTACCATACGACCAGAGATATTTCAAGAAATATTAAAGAACTTGAAGATGTGCTGAACAAAGCAGTTGAAGACATGAAGAGTTCTGAGCAGTATCTGGCATCGGATACTGCCAATATTGAGAATATTGAGCTGGATACCCATGAAGGTACCAAAGAAGCCTATAAGTTTCTGGAAACACTGGTTGAAACTGCAAAAGAAGATAAGCTTACAGCACTCCAGGCCAATGAAGCAAAATCACTGTTCCTTGCGAACATGTCTCATGAAATACGTACACCCCTTAATGGTATTGTCGGGTTTACCGAGATCCTTAGAAGTACAGATCTTACAGATGAGCAGGACGAATTCCTTTCTATTATTGACAAAAGTTCGGAAAACCTTCTGAGCATTATCAACAACATTCTTGACCTTTCCAAAATTGAAAGTAATAAGATCGAGATTGAAAATATCGTATTTGATGCTGCTGAAGAATTTGAAAGTGCCATTGAGACCTATGCTGTTGCAGCTGCAGAAAAGAATATTGACCTTAACTACTATATGGATCCTACGATCAGCAATAAACTGAAAGGTGATCCAACAAAGCTTAAAGAGATCCTTATTAACCTTCTTTCCAATGCCATCAAATTCACCTCTTACGGGGGAGAGATCAATCTTGAGATCCAGTCTGTAGACAAGAGTGATGAGAGTGATGAGAACCTGATTTATTTTTCTGTCCAGGATAACGGTATCGGTATGTCAAAAGATCAGCAATCACGTATCTTTGATGCCTTCTCCCAGGCCGATGCCTCTGTAACCAGAAAGTACGGTGGTACCGGTCTTGGTCTTACGATCTCGAGCCAATTCGTTGAACTCATGGGTGGAGAACTTGAACTTGAATCTGCAAAAGACCATGGAACAACCTTCTACTTTACTCTTCCACTTGAAGCAGTAACGTCAACGGAAGCGAACTATACCCATGCATTTACGGACATTACCATTGGTAAATATGAGCAGGATATCCCAACCAAGCTAGACAGCTATCTTGAAAAATACATTGAATACTTTGGCCCTGCAGTGAAACATTTTGAATCTGTCGGTGATCTCAAAGAGTTGAATGACAATGATGTCTGTAAGAATTACTGGATCGATATTGATAAAGCAAAACAGAATATTCTGGATGCGATCAGTAATATTGAAAAATACAAACTTGTGGTTATTGCAAATGTAACAAGCCGTAATAAGATCGAAGAACTCGCTATTGATCAGGAAAATGTGATCTACAAACCGATCACACTCACTAAATTAAAGAGTATCCTTACAAAAACAGCCGATACAACACCTCAGATCATTGAAGAGGCAGAGGTCAAAAAAGCAACAAGGTTTGATGCGAAGGTCCTTGTCACAGAAGACAATATCATCAACCAGAAACTGATCATGCGTATCCTTGAGGAACACGGTATTACCGTCGATCTTGCAAATAACGGTCTTGAGTCATTTGAGAAGAGAAGACACAATGATTATGATCTGCTTTTTATGGATATTCAAATGCCGGTCATGGATGGTATTGAAGCAACACATGAAATTCTCGACTACGAAGAGGATGAAGATGTCCCTCATGTACCGATCGTTGCCTTGACAGCCAATGCTCTCAAAGGCGATAGAGAAAGATTTATGGGTGAAGGTATGGATGAGTATATCACTAAACCGATCGAAACTTCTGAGCTTCTCTATATCCTCAACAAATTCCTTGCCAACAAAGCTGTGGATATTGATCAAGAGAAACCAGAGCCAAAGCAAGCTGATCAGAAACAGGAAGTTATCATTGAAGAGAAAGAAATAGCTGTCGAAACAGCTCCTGATTCTATAGATATTCAGGAGGAGAATACGATATCGATAGATATGAATATTCCAACAGAAAAGCACATACTCATCGCTAAAAAATTTCTGATAGAGAAAAGAGTACTTGAGAAAGTACTTGAGAATCTTCATTATAACTATACGACTATGGATAATACTGAACAACTTAGAGAAGAACTCGACACAGGAAAATATGACATTCTATTTGCTGATGAGGATCTAATTTCCGATGATATCAGTCAATCTTATAGTAATCTAGCTATAATCACTGCATCAAATTCTAAAGATGAGATCAACACTCTCATAAAAAAATATAGAGGATAATCTAAATGGCACTTAAAGTACTCATCGTAGATGATGATTTCATCAACAGAAAATTATTGCAGACCCTCCTGAAAAAAAATCCGGAAGTTTCAGAGATCCTTGAAGCCGAAAATGGCTCTGATGCTTTGGATAAACTCAAAAAAGATGCCGATATCAATCTTATTCTCCTGGATATCATGATGCCTATTGTTGATGGTATTGAGTTTTTGAAAATATTCCGTTCCGATATGTCAACCGCACATATACCTGTTATCGTACTTTCTACAGATGACTCAAGAAAAACGGAAGTGTTTGACAACGGAGCAAATGACTTTATGAGAAAGCCTATTAAAGAAGGTGATCTTTTTGCCAAAATGGCGCAGTGGTCTTAAAAATTTTGACAAAGTTTTTAAACTTTGTCAATTAACTGTCTTATTTTATAAAGACCTCGCTTAAAACCTCATCCACATTTGAAACCCCAATAATCTTAATATTGTCTTTTACTTCATCTGGTATATCATCCAGGTCACGTTCATAATTCTTTACCGGAATCAATGCTTTACTGACACCAGCTTTATATGCTGCGATTAATTTCTCTTTCAACCCGCCAATAGGCAGTACCTTTCCGGTCAATGTCACTTCTCCGGTCATAGCTACCTTATTGTCTACTTTCTTATTGCTCAGAATCGATGCTATGGCTGAGACCATTGTGATCCCTGCACTTGGTCCGTCTTTGGGGGTAGCACCTTCAGGAACGTGAATATGCAGGTCATAACGCTTATAAACCTCAGAAGGATCTACATTGATCTTCTCTTCTCTCTCTTTAAGGGTTTTAGGAATAACCGAAGCATCAATATGCAGTTTCTTCTGGTCAATCAGTATCTTGACCACCGAGTGGGCAATACGTACAGATTCTTTCATCACCTCACCCAGACTTCCTGTAAGCTGCAAGGTTCCTTTACCTTTTATCTTGATGGCTTCAATGGTCAAAACATCCCCACCTACTGCGGTCCAGGCAAGCCCCGAAACCACACCGATTTGTGGTTTGGCATCCACTCTGGAAATTTCAAAAACTTTTTTATCTACGAATTTATTCAGATTCTTTCTGCTGATGCGGATCGTATCTCTTGAACTGTCTTCCAAAAGTTTTCTTGCACTTTTACGCATAAGCTGTGCAATTCTTCTACGCAAATTACGTACCCCCGCTTCTCTGGTATACTCATCTATCAGAATTTTCAGGGCTTTGTCAGAAATGGAAAATTCCCGTCTTTTCAAAGCATGTTTTTTGAGCTCCTGAGGAATAAGGTAACGTTTGGCTATTTCAAATTTCTCTTTGGGCGTATAAGAGTTTAAGCCTATGAATTCCATTCTGTCCCGCAAGGGTGCAGGTATGCGTCCCACATCATTGGCAGTGGCGATGAAGATCGCTTTACTCAGATCTATATTGAAATTCAGATAATAGTCACGGTATCTGCTGTTCTGTTCCGGGTCAAGGATCTCAAGCAGTGCTGCTGTAGGGTCCCCACGCATGCTTCGCCCTACTTTGTCGATCTCATCTAGTACAATGACAGGATCCATACTCTTGGCTTCTATCAGTCCCTGAACCACTCTGCCGGGCATAGCGCCGACATAGGTTCTTCTGTGTCCTCTCAGTTCATTGACATCTTCCAGTCCACCCAAGGCCATACGCACAAGCGGTCTTCCCAGAGCAGTCGCAATAGAGTTTGCCAGTGAAGTTTTCCCTACACCCGGAGGTCCCGCAAAACAGAGAATGACTCCGCCTGTTTCTTTGGCTTTGATACCTCTGAGCATTGCCAGTTCCCTGACAGAGAAAAATTCTACAATACGCTCTTTGGGTTTATCCAGAGAGTAGTGATCTTTGTCAAGTTCGGAAGAAACATCGTGTACCGAGAGACTTTTTTTACTTACTTTCCCAAAAGGAAGTTCAAGCACCCATTCAAGGTAACTCTGTACCGTCTGGGCTTCCGCACTTTCAGGATGCATACGGGCAAAACGATCCAGTTGTTTGCTTATCTCTTTAAAAGCATCTTCATTCATATGCGGCTTAAGTGCTTCTATTTTTTCTCTAAAGGCAGCGATCTCTTCTTCCCGCTGCGTATCCATACCTAACTCCTGCTGGATCTCTTTCATTTGTTCTTTGAGAAAATACTCTTTATTGGTCTGTTCGATCTTGGAGTGTACTTTGGTACGGATCTCTCTTTGTACTTTAGCTGCCTCCATTTCAGAAGTCACAACATCAATAAGTCCCAAAAGACGCTTTTCAATGTCCGATTCAATATAAAGTGCATAGGCAATCTCTTTGTCAAGCTTTAACATGGAAGAGACCAGATCTGAGATACGGCTGGGCTCATCATTCTCTTCTATGGTCCGGACGAGATCCGCAGGGAAATGGGTGTTCAAAGAAGAGAGTAATTTTACTTTGTCGCGCAGTATACCCATTAAGGCGTCTACTTTGAGGGTATCGTAGCTCTGCAGCTCTACAATATCGATCAGTGCACGATTGAATTCACCCTGCACCGGATCAATGATCTCACCACGCGCCAATCCTTGAAAAAGTATCTTCACTCGTCCATCAGGTATGTGTACCTTACGCATAATGGATCCAACAACCCCTACTTTATACATGGCGTCAAAATCCCGACTTCCTTCTTTACCCGGTATGGAAGAGGTCACGAAAAGTAGCGAATTATTCTCCATGGCATCTGTGGCCGCATCAATATCTTTCTGATTGGTCAAAAAGATCGGGCTGATCATAAAAGGGTAAAGAAAAAGTTCATCTTCTACGACAATAGGCAAAGTGGTGGGAAATGCATCATAATCACTGAGTTGCATGGTAAATCCTTCATTTAATACATTATTTGATTTTATACTCGTAGGATCGGTCTCCCAACGGAAATGCCCTTGGGGTATACCGACCAATTGGAAATATATACTATAGTCTATCTCTTTTAACGGTCGGTAAACCAACCCTGCATAGATTCATAGTTTAGAGATTAAAAACAGGTGCTTTTAATCAAATACCATCCCGATAATGCCTTTTTCAGGCGGAGTGATGTCTGCGAGATCCACAAGAGAACCTTTATTCTTCGCTCTGTATATCTTGGCAGCTTCTTCTTTTCCTGTACGATCATACAGTGCTGCAATATTTTCGTTCAGAAGATACTGGCTCATATGCAGTCTTATCAGTATGGTATTGACAAGCGGTGTATACTCGGAACCAGGATAACGTGCCAAATATGTATTTGCATCATTAATACTGTCCATGATCAATTTCTGGTCTTTATTGACATCTTTCACGCCAAGGAAAGATGCTTCGAGTTTCATGAAGTCTGTATATTCTCTTGTATGTTCTGCACCATAACGTTTGTTATATTCATCAAGATAGTAATTTGCCAACAGGTATTCTTCTTGATTCATATGCGCATGTGCCAGCATCATCATCGCAGTAGGCATAAGCGGAGAACGCATGTGTTCACTTTTCAGTGAAATATAATACTCATCTGCTTTATCCATGTTGTTCTTGCTGATGCTGTGTGCAATTTTTTTATACCAGTAAAGTGCCGGCTTGTTGAACTCCGTTACTTCATCTTTGCTTCCCAAACAACCAACAAATAAAAAAGCCACTACAACACTTAGTAAAATACTCTTCGTAAAATTCATACTTATCCTCATACTATTATATATAATTAGCTTTATGATATCTCAAAGTATGTAAAAACTCTATTAATAGTGCCAAATTATAGTTCTCACGATAAAAATCGTTCTCATTTAAGCCTATTTATCAATTTTTTTATCATATAGATATAAAAAATAATTATTTCATATCAATTTTATCTTAGATATGCTATATTTAGTAAAGTAGTGTATAGTGTATGGAGAAAAGCCAAACCTGTTGCGAAGCAGGGACGGAAAGCAACGAATCTGAATCAGACAGTCGAGCTGCCTAACCATAAGCCTTGATCGCTTATGTCATCTTCTTTAAATGTACTTACTAAAATTTTGCCGCTTACGCATAAAAGGTGTTATTATGAAACATTTAAAAGTTGTTTTGAATTCATTGCTCATTCCCGTACTTTTTTTAACGTTTATCTCTATCTCTTATCTCCAGGCAGGAGAAGTAGATGAGCAGATTGTAACGATCACTGTTCCAGCAGATAAAACAGTCACGGAAGGTAATTCCGGAACAAAAAATGTCACACTGACTGTTAAAATTGACAAATGTCCCATCAATGCTGATATCAAAATTCACTATGCTACCAGAAATAGTAGTGCCAAAGCAGGAACAAGCAAAGACTACATTGCCAAAAGCGGCAATATCACCTTTACAAAAGGTTCATGTTCCAAATCTAAAAGCATCACGGTAAAGATCAACGGTGATACAAAAGTTGAAGGAAATGAAAAATTTTATTTAGACTTTACCAACAATGGCACCAACCCAAATCAGGATTTTATATGGAAAAATAACGATCTTGAAACAAAAATTACCATTAAAAATGATGATCAAAACCAAGGGGCTGATCTTGAAGTAAGAAAATATTTAAATAAAAGTGGTGATGGAGATTATGTATATGATCTAGGAGAAGTCATCACCTTTAGAATAAGAGCGAAAAATAAAGGTCCTGCTGATTCCACCATAAAAGTTGTCGATACTTTACCTGCGGGTCTAACACTTGTAAATATTACAGCTGATGTAACAAATAACTTTTCGTGCTCAACTGCAACAAAAAGTTGTAAAGGAAGTCATATTTTTAAAAAAAATCAAAAAGTATGGATCACCGTTACTGCAAAAGCCAGCAAACAGGGAAGCTATAAAAATGTTGCTGTCATTACAGATAAAAATGGTCATGCTGACACAATCAATACAGGTAACAACACAGCCAGACGATGGGTAACTGTAGTACAAGGCGGGGTTAATGGTGTTTTTATAACTAAAACAGTCGACAACAATACACCTGACTTATTTGATTATGTGAACTTTACAGTTACAGTAACCAATCGTGGATTCAACAGGCGTTTGGAGCTCAGAGATAAATTCCCCATTTCCAATGCTGATGATTGGAGTACAACAGGAAATGCATTCACCGATATTTCCTACACGATCATCAATGACCCCAAAAGTTCCGCTACCTGTGAAATGCGTACAAGTAACAACAATCCCTATGTTTACTGTGATACCCATAAGAAATATGGCAATGATCAATCCTTAACTGTTCGTATTCGGGCAAAAGTAATCCGAAACAACCATATTTGTAATACTGCACATGGATATCAATACTATTGGCATTGGAAAGATGCCGATACTGTTTGCATGGATGTATACGGAAGCTACCCTCCGACCCTTGATCCTATCCCAGATAAAACGGCCTACATCGGTGAATATTTCTGGTACAACCTCACACGTTATGGGCATGATCAAGACGGTGATCCTCTGACCTATGCCGCTGCACCTTTACCACCGGGAATTGAGATCGTAAACGGTATTATTAAAAAACGACCTACCGAAGATGGTGCAAACCAGACGTATCCTGTCACAGTAACCGTCACAGACCATCCTGCGAATGGCTACCCTCCGGCATCAGCATCTCAAACATTTAACCTGAAGGTAGAATACCCACCGGTAAGAGCCACGAACAACAGTTACCAGATAGAAACCAATTCTTCTCTGTCCGGAAATGTAATGACAGACAATACCGGTAACGGAAGAGACAGAGGATATAAAATAAAGGTAGTAAATGTAAATCCGGTCAATGTTCCGGGAGGAACTTTGACCATAAATAACACAACAGGTGCCTTTACGTTTACACCGGACAGAACATTCCTTGGACAGACTCAGTTTGACTATACCATAGAAGACAGCCGTGGTGTAAAGGATACCGGTACAATTACGATCTCGGTCAGTACGGATTTCGAAGACGGTTTCCAGCCATTTGAACTGATCAATCCTGAAAATACCAGAAACGTTTTAGGAAATTACGTGATCGCCGGTAATACCATTGAATGCATTAGCAGTACAGACCTCAACTTTGATGGTGTCTGTGAAGACAATGCCAATCTTATTTCCAATGACAGGGTCACAAAATATATTGACATTGACGGAGATGATTCTACATGGAATTCAAGCTCATCCTACATTACATTGCCAAATAGTTTTGACAAGGCAGACAAAGGTATATTGTGGGCTGGACTCTTCTGGCAGGGTAGATACACTACCGATGCCCAATTTAATGAAGCCGGGACAGAACGCCTCATACGTTATGGTAAAACTAATGGCAATAGCTATACGCTTGAACCAAATATCAATACACAAGATATTGCTGCTTTTAATGCCAATAAGATCAAACTTAAAATTGACACAGGCTCCTATAATGATGTGACAGCACTGACACTCTACAGTAATCGAAATTATGGAGGAGTCAGTTATGCAGCCTATGCCGATATCACAGATTTTGTAAAAAATAATATTACTGCAGAGGGTCGCCATACCTTTACGGTTGCCAACCTTCCGACTGCAGAAGGCTGGGAACGGGATCCGGGTCTTTATGGTGGCTGGTCTCTTGTAGTCATCTATGCTGAAGACTTTAAAGGGAAAGTGCGTAATGTTTCTGTCTATAGCGGGTATGACCAAATTGAGGGAGATTATGCAAATTCCAATGTTGATGATACCGAACTAACGATCAGTGGCTTTAAATTACCTGCAGCAGGGAACATTAACTCAACTTTGGCACTCTTTTCCGGGGAAGGTGAGTATCCGCTGGGACAACAAGCTGACCGTTTCGACAGAGTGTTACTCAGTGATGATGGATCCAACTATAAATATACTGATGGACGCATACCGAACAATGCAAACTACCTTGACCCTCTTGATAACAGTTTTGATGCAAAACTAACCAATATCAAACGTGCGGATATAGGGAACAATAAGCTTATCAATAACAATGCCGGTCTGGATGTGGATCTCTTCAATATTTCAAGTCTTATGACAGACTATAGAAATGATGATGCCAATATCAGTTCAGTCAACATCAAGTGGGAAACAAACCTGGATACAGTGAACCCATCCATGATGGTATTTGCAGCAGAATTGTATGTACCAAAACTCTGTTATGACTACTCTTACAAACAAAACGGCATCACCTTCTCGGAAGACAATAACGGTACTGAAAAGCCATATATTAGAGGAGAAAGGCTGCAAATAGGTAAGCCTATCACTGTCGAGCTCTATTTAAGAAATGAAGAAGCCTCTGATGCAACACTGCAGGATGTGAAATTTGATATTTACGATATTAATACGACACAGGCCACTTACATTTCAGAAAGTACGTATGTAACATATGCCAAAAAATATGTGAGAACACATATTGATGACAGTGCTATGACCACTTCTCCTTCTTTTGTTAAAGATATTCCATTGGGAGAGATCGGTTCCAAGGATGCACTCTATATTGATTATGATATTGATCCGAAAAATAATAACATTGACATACCATTGGATGGGAGAGTGAACTTTACACTGGATCTTCTTGGAGGAATCAGTTATGACCTTTCTATCTATTTGGAAAGTATGACAGTATGTGGTAATGACCGTTATGCCTACTTCCCACAGTATGATATCTTTAATATTGAAGATAAAGCACTATCTGATCAAAGTATCTATGATCTACCTACACAAATAGTCAGACGTGTTGGAGATTATGCCATTATTTCATACAATAATGAACCTAACTTGGATGCACGTAAAGATGTAACAACTATGGTTGCTGTAGAGCTTATTGATGCAGGTAAATACCATGATATCAATGCATCATGTTTTGAACCTGACAATACCCTCTCTGAAAGAATATGGATACCTATTATTAATCATTCCAAAACGCTGTTTGACCGCAAGGCTATTGAAAATGCTATCACGAATGGAAGAACACAAAGTATGATTGCCGGGGGATCCTCTTTCCTCCCTGAAGAGATATATAACAAAGCAAGAAAAAATGTTGCCTTTAGGATCTCCTATCCCATTTTGGATGATGCAAATAATAGCCTTATGCAAATTAAACAAAATGGTGGTGGCTGGGAAATCGATACTTTATCTGAAACAAAAGCCAAATATCCACAATGTAGTAGCGCATGTAAAACAAGTGGTACACTTACAGAAGTTGCTCAATGCTTGGAATGCTTATATGGTTTAAATACCCGTCTTGTTTGTTCCCGTGACAACTTTGCCATACGTCCAAAATCATTCAGGATCGCTCTTTCTGACCAAAATCAGACAGACCTAAGTTCGCAAAGAAGTTTTGTCACCAATAATGATAACACCAACCCCTGGAATCTTGCAGCCGGATATACTTACCATATGGATATTAATGCCACCAGCTTCACCTCTGATGCATCAGTACCCGGCTATTTTGGGTATTTTGATGCAAGTGGAGAAGATGGAAACAGAAGCATCGGGTATACTTGGGATAAACCAAGTAATGACGCACACACCACCAACTGTCTTGACACTTCAGATGAAAACAGTACCACACACTTCTTTAACGGTACCGCAGGTCTTGATATTGCCCATAACCAGATAGGTATTTACAAATTTGCCATCATGGACAAAATGTATACACAGGTAGACTGGAATCCGGACTATATGAAACACCAGCTTAAAGCCCATTTCCTCCAAGGTATTGACTGTACAAACAATAGTTCAGTCTCATTGCCTGAAGGTACTGCAACGGGTATTTCCTCTCCTGACCTTAGCAGTGTGAACGGTTGTGAAATTGCATCTGACCTGACATCAGACGGTACCTATACTGATCTCACAGCACATCTTTATCCGTATACATTCAATTTGACAGGTTTGAATGCAACTTCCGGACCAACAAACAAGGCATTCGTTTACATTGACTCGCCGTCCATACTGCAAAGTGAAAATACGAATATGAGTTACAATATGAACGGAACCTATTTTGCCGCTGACTATGCAGGTGGACAATTGTCAAACTTTACAGAAGGCTGCTGGGCAGATAACACTGAAATGAAACTCTCCTTTACGTACAACCATGCCCAACCTGCCAATACCAATACACCATATCTGAGTTACAGTCTGCAGGATGTCAACACCTCCAACACTGCCACTGTTTACAAACCTAGTTCAGGTTTTGGTCTGGTAACCGGTAGTCATAACAGCATTAGTACAGCTTTCAGTATTAACCAGGAAAAACCATTCTACAAAACAGAAATGGCCGGTGCCATAACCATGGATCTTGGGTACAACTTTAATCGTCAGAATAACCTGCCGCTTGAACCAAGATATATTACATTCCATGACTTTAATGTGACATATGTAACCAATCCATCAAACCTTTATGCGGAAGGGACAAGTAACTATATTGTACGAGGGAATAAACCTTTAAACAAAAATGTTACTTTCCTCTACGGAAGAGCCAAGCCTTCAAAAACATTGTATGACAATGTGACTGCAAATTTAGTTCAAACCCCTATTTCGGTTGTTGCTCATTGTAGCCTTGGCCGTACAAACTGTCAGAACAGAGGTTTCCCTCTCTTGAATGCACAGACCAGTGAAGCCAACTGGTGGCTCGTAACAGACCACCGCACAGCAGACAATGATGGTAATATCTCTATCAAAATAGGTTCCGGTGCCGCCACAGTGTCTCCTGCCAATGTAGGCATTACAGGAAGTGGGATCAACAATGCCGTGACAGTCACAAAAAATAGTGGTGCTGCCGTACCAATGACAACAGTCATAGATTTAGATACAGGTACCAACAAATGGCTTATTTACGATCCTTTAAATGCATCAAGCACACTGCCATTACCATTCTATCGCGTCAGATTCATAGGAATAGGTAACTGGGCCGGTCATGGTGATACAGGGCATGTTGTCGGCGGTACCGTCAACAAAAAGAAAAATCAGCGTTTAGGATGGTAAATGCATAGACAAATTTTACGTCCTGCCATTGCGATGATAGAACTCATTTTTGCCATTGTCATTATGGCAATCGTTCTGCTCTCGGCACCACAACTCATAAGCACTTCTACAGAAAGTGGTTATGTTGCGGTACAGCAGGAAGCCATCAACGAAGCTGCATCACAGGTCAATATGATCTTGGGATACAGTTGGGATGAGGAAAATACCAACGAGATCTATCTACCTTCTGTTTTAAGAGTAACAAATGGCGATGCTGGCTTAAAAGAAATAGGGACAAGCGGAAGGCGTGCCGGTACTCCTGCACAAAGTTACAGAAGCTTTTACAGAGCAGACGGTGCAGATTTTAATGCCACTGCAATCGGTACCGATACAGGAGATACTTTTAATGATGATATGGATGATTTTAATAATCCCATACCTAGAACTCTTGTACTTGTAGAAAGCTCCGGTTCCGACTATATTGAAACCAACACTACAAATATTACAACCACTGTCCGCTATGGTTCAGATGCACCTGCCGGGTCAACCGGTCCTTACAGTAACTTGGGCGGAGATACACAAATTTCATATTCTCCTGATTTTGACTCGGCAGCGACACCTACAACCAATATAAAATTTATTACTGTCAGCCTGACCAGTTCATCTTCTTTGAGTGAATTGGACAAAAACATTACTTTTAATGCTTTTTCTGCCAACATAGGTGGATATGAACTTGAAGAGAGGGTCTATTGATGAAAAGAAAAATGCGGGCTGCCTATACGCTTTTGGAGTTGACCTTTGCCATTGCTATTTTGGGAATAGTCGCTTCCATCGGCTCCGAGATCATTGTAAAAGTATATGAACAGTATATCGTACAACGTGCGCAGTACAAAGCTTCTTTTAAAACGGAACTCTCAGCATTGGAAATAGCCAATCGCTTGCGGTATGCCATTCCCGGTACAGTTTACAGGATCAAAGACGATGGAAGCACAGAACCCTTTGCCTCAGCACTTACTACCTCTGGAGATATTTACAGAGGTTTGCAATGGATCGCCTATGACGGAGAAGGCTTCAATGCGACTGCTTCAGCTTCAACTACGCCTAGAAAACCGGGATGGAGCGGTTTTTGCGACCTCAATGCTTCAAGCAGAGATTCCATCGTAACCCCAGGATCAAATCTTGCAATGGCACAAACAATCATTTCAAACCTGGGAGGAAACATCATTGGTAGTTCCATTATCTTTGCAAATGAAACTAATACTTCTATAGACAATAACATTTCTGGCGTTTCTGGAAATACAATAACGCTATCGCACAGCAGTGTCCCCCGAAGACTTTCTGAACACTATAAACTTGCATGGACCTCTTATGCATTGGTTGCCTTAAAAAATGACGGAAGTGGTACTATCTGTCCTGCCACCGATAAACTGTGCGACCTGTACCTGTTTTATAATTTTTCTCCTACACATGCAGCTTCACTGGCCGGAGCAAGTAGAAGTCTGCTGTTAAAAAATATCTCCACTTTCAAATTTACAGGTACGGAAAATACCATTCGATTTAAAATATGCAGAGATGAAAATATAAGTTCTGATGTGAGCATCACAGCATGTAAAGAAAAGGCGGTATTCTAATGAAACTACGTTCAGGTTTTTCAATGATCACCGCGATCTTTATGGTCATTATGATGGCTACGGTCGCAGCATTCGTCCTCAGTCTGTCCGGGAAAATAATTAAATCAACTACAGCACAGTACCAAAGAGAACAAGCCATGCTTCTGGCAAAAAGTTATACCGAATATGCTGTTTTGGCTGTCATGTCAAATGACCGTAACGGTACAGGAACCTGTCTGTATACCATTCATGGAACCATCGGTGATGATCCTAAGTCAGGAAATGGCTATCGTGCAACGGTTCAGATAAATTACATTGGAAATGCCCAGGAAGTGGGTAATTGCGGAGGCAGAACCTTGAGCAACAGTGTCATTAATGCCAAGTCACCACTTTCTATCATTGTTGATACCTATATCGACTATAAAGACATTGACAATGCAACTGCTGCATGGTTGACATACCACAAACGAACCCTACAAAAGATATAAAATGAAGAGAAAAAATATATTTACACACCATTCTGCTTTTACCATGCTGGAACTGGTCTTTGTCATTGTTGTACTTGGTATACTGGCCGCACTTGCCATACCCAGACTTGACAGAGATACAAGACAGGAAGCAGCAGACAACATCCTCTCTGCCATACGCTATACGCAGCACCTGGCTCTACTGGACAACCGACATACATTTAACAGCGCAGTATGGCAAAAAAGCTTTTGGACCATACGTTTTCAGGTAGATGGCTCATTTTATACGGTTTCATCAAATATAGATTATGATACCAATGTCGACCAGAATGAATCTACGATAGATCCGGCCAACGGGAAGCTTATGTATTCCAATGATGCTGTTATAGACAGTAACGAAAGTCCAAATATTTTTTTACTGAAGAAATATGGGATAGATACGGTTGATTTTACTGCATGTACCAGTACGAAATATGGTCCGAACACTTCTAATCATATCGCATTTGATTACAAAGGCAGACCGCACAAAGGGGTTTATAACACTGCTACAAATGACTATCGGACCATCATGACCAATGATTGTTCGATCCGTTTTAAATTTATAAATACTTCCATCAACGATATTGTCATTAATATCAAGAAAGAGACAGGCTATGCCAGTATAGTAGGGAATGATGAATCCTGATCCCGATATCATTTACCCATCATTAAGGCTATTAAGTTACAATTAAGTATGAGTATTGAACTACTCATATCTTATAACTAAAGGATTTATCATGAAACGAAGTATTACAGGAAGACATTTTGAACTGACTGAAGCTATCAAAAATTATGCGGATGCAGCCGTGGATGTATTGGACAAATATAACCTTGACATTACCACAGCGAACACAGTTATTTCATCCTCTGAGAAGAAAGGGTTTACTGTAGAATTCATTGTTAACCTGAAAGACAAAAATACTATTGTTATTACACAAAATGATAAAGATGTCTATGCGGCCATCGACCTTGCGATCGAAAGAGTTAAAAAATCATTAAGACGTCATTCTGACAAGATCAAAGGTCACAGGATCACCTCATTTAAAGATCTGGGTGCAGAAGCGGAAGCGGTGACCGATTTTGATGCAAATGAACCGGAGATCATCCCTATGGATCTTGAACTTCATAAGCCGATGGATTTTGATGAAGCAATAGAAGCACTCCGTGCTGAGAAAAAAAGACAATTCATTGTCTTTAATGACGCAGAAGGGCTCATGAGAGTCATGTACAAAAGAGCAGACGGGAACTTCGGACTCTATTAAAATTAAGCGTTCAGCGTTCAGCGCTGAGCGTCCAGCAAGAACTTTCCTTCCCACATAATTTTTTATCCATTACTTACTATTCTTTCTGTAAGATTACACTATATTTTCACAAGGTCATCCCAATGTTTAAAAAACTTCTCTTCATTATACTACTATTCAATACATTCTCTCAAGCCTATATCAATCTCGAGCCACCGGTTATTGGTGAAAAAGAGGGACTCGAAACAGAAGTGGCATTGGGGGCTATTTATAATTCTGGAAACACTGACTCCATCGCTGCGAACTTTTCGGCAAAAGGGCAATATAATGAAAAAACATGGCTCACCTACCTCATTGCGACCTATGCCTATGGGGAGTCAAATGAGATCAGAGACAACAATGATGGCTTGCTTCACTTGCGTTATGTACATGAGATAGCCGATACCCCCTACGATTATGAACTCTTTATGCAGACAGAGTTTAATGAATTTCAGGCTATCAAATCAAGAGATCTTGCCGGAGCGAACATCCGTAGAGACTTCAGCAATGACTTCTTTGACAAACTCTACATTGGTATTGGTCTCTTTTATTCTTATATGGAACCAGACACTGTTTCAGAGATAGACCCTGTTTATGAACGTGTCAAAATGAACACTTATATTTCACTTCTCAAAAAAGTCAATGAGCATTTTTCTGTCACCTATCTTGGCTATTACCAGCCTAACGTAGAGGATTTCTCAGATTATAGAATTTTCCAGACATTGCAGTTAACGACGACCATTACTGACCATACAGCACTTTCATTTGACATCATGCATAAATTCAATGCCACACCCTACCATGCAGTAGAAAAGACCGATATCAGATCGACTATCTCTTTAAAATACAAATTTAAATAAGAGAAATATTTTTCACTCTGATCTTGGCATACGCAACGATCTCTTCATCTTCTGCCATATCCAGCCATTTGAATCGCTGCCCACTTTGAATGGTACCGTCCAAAATATCACCGCTGTCCCTGAATTTCAGATCAAGTTTTGCGATATCAAAGCCGTTGGTCGTTTGGGTGAACTGTTCAAGCCTGAAATTGTCCGTATGGTTGCTGTAAAGGTAGCACCAGCTCTTCAAACCGTTACGCCCTACTCTTCCCCTGAGTTGATGTAACGTCGCCAGTCCAAGCCGTTCTGCACCTACGATGACAATGAGTGTGAGTTTTGGCAGAGAGATACCCACTTCCACCACTGTGGTAGCCAGTAAAATGTTGCCTTTTTCTCTGAATTCCAGCAAGACCTCTTCCTTCTGCTTGTCTTTGCCATGGGTCACATAAACATTGTCAAATTTGTTTTCCCAAAATCCTCTACTCTCTTCCAGTGACTGGTAAGGAATTTCAGTACTCTCCTCTACCAGAGGATAAATGATCAATACTTGATGCTTTTGGGAAATCTCTTCTTTGATATGTCCCAGGAGATCCGGAAAATCCGGTTTTGAAATAGTCTGGGTCAGCACTTCTCTTTCAAAAGGCGTAGTGGTGATGAGTGAAACATCCAGAAGTTCGGACTCCATCATTGCCTGTGTTCGGGGGATCGGTGTGGCAGAGAATTGAATGAAATGGGGTTTTTTCTCTCCTTTTGAAACCAAAGCCTCTAAACTTGCCCGCTGTTTGGTTCCAAAACGGTGCTGTTCATCTACCATCACCAATGAAGCTTCTGGAAGATCTTCTTTGTAAAGCAAAGCATGTGTGCCGATAATGAAATCCGCTTGAGGATAGTCTCCCTCATCTTTCCCCTGCATCACCAAAGCTATCTTGACAGACTTTGGTAAATGTTTACACGCCTCTTCATACAGCTGTAACGCCAACAGGGATGTCGGTGCCATCAAAATGCTTTTATGCGGCAGTGCCATCATAACCGAAGCCAGTATGACCATGGTCTTTCCTGAACCGACATCTCCCACGACCATACGCTTGGCTGCTTTGTCTTCTCTTGCCAGATCAAGCTGTATATGCCCAATGACGCTTTGCTGTTCTGCTGTCAATGTGAACGGTAAAGCAGATATGAAAGCTTCTATGCTTCCATTCAATGCCCTTAATGCAGGAAAGTCTGCTCTTTTCCCACGCAGTTTTTTTAAATGATTGAATGCTTCCACAAATTTAAGCACTTCCACAAATTCAGCTTTGAAATTTCCGTTCTCATAAACCTCTTCCATACTTTTTGGAAAATGTATATGCATCAGTGTGGCTACTTCTTTAGAGTCAAGACCTTCATTATAAAGGTTTTGTTCCGTCATATAGACTTCCATAAGCGAAGTGATCTCACTCTCTTTGAGTACGGTTTTATATTTGGGTGTGATCCTGCCTATCTGCTTGATGGACTTGGGCTGAGACATTTGCAGGTACCCTTTGTACTCTTCCAATTTTCCCTGTATCACATGCGAAGAGCCGACTTCAAAAAGCTTATGGTGATAAGGTGTGACTCGAAAAAAAGTAGAGGAGAGACGTCTGCCTGACTGGGTTAAGAGAAAAGTGACACGCAGTTTTCCGGAATAAACAGAGCTTTCAATGACTTTGGCTTCGAGGGTATGTACTTTACCGAGTTCCAATGTTGTTGAAAGGGTTGTATCATTGTAGGCACTGGGGATGATGAGTGCAAGATCAAGCAGAGAATAGATCTTGAGTTTTTTAAATAGCTGCTTTGCTTCTTCCACACTTTACTCCGTTCAGAATTCATATTCTGTCATTTCATGTAGTAGATTATAACGAAGCTTTGGAGGAAAGAATAAAAAACATGTCAAATTGTCATATTTTGTAGGGTACGTTTCCTAACGCTCCCTACTTTTTAGTCACGATCGAGAAAGTCAGATCTGATAGCTCTTTATGAGAAGTAATAAATGCATTCATTTCATCCAATGTCACGGTTTCTATCTTTTTTAACTGTTCTTTTGAAAAACCAAGCGGTCTGCCATAATAGTATTCATCGTAGGCTCTGCCAAGTCTCTGGGAAAGTGTTTCTGTACGCAAAGGTTCAGACCCGACCAGGAACTCTTTTGCCGCTTTGAGTTCCTCGGCAGTAATACCTTTGGTCACAAAGTCATCTACCACTTTTTGTACCAGTGCTTTGGCTTCATTCTGCGTAGAGAGTTTGGTTTGCAGATATCCGCTCAAATAAGAAGCTGATTTGGTACGTCTGAGTGCTGCATAGGCACCGTAGGTCAAACCTCTTTTGACTCTGATCTCTTCCATCAGGCGGGAACCGAATCCTGCTCCGCCAAGCAGGTATTCTGCGATCTTGGCTTTATACTGGTCTTTTTCTTTGTAAGAATAGTCAAACGGTGCGCCAAAATAGATATAAGCCTGCTGTGTATCTTCCGGGATGAGTACCGTCTCATTTTTGTCTGAAGCCTTGACTTTTTCAATGGAGCCTTTTTCTACTTTAGGTAAAAGATCCAGGATCTCTTTTGTATAATATTCTGCTTCATTCAACGAAAGATCGCCACCCACGACAGCAATGGCATTGTTATATCCAAGATGTGAACGGATAAAAGTTTTAAGATCTTCCAAAGACATATCTTTTACTGATGCAAGTGTACCGTTGTAGGGTCTTGCCAAAGCAGAACCTTTAAAAAGTGTTTCTCTCAGTTTGGATCCGGCAATGTAGTCAAAATCACTCTGCTTCTGTGTCAACCAGCCGATCTTCTGACGTTTTATATGTTCCGTAGCCTCTTCTGTATAGTTCGGGTCTTTCAGCAACTCTTTAAGTCTCTCTACCGCATAAGGGAATTCGCTTTTCAAAGAAGAGACTTCAATGACAAAACTTTCTCGTCCTACATGGGAACCAATGGTCACGGCATGGTCATCCAGTTTCGTAGCGAAACCGACAGATCCGTCTTTTTCTGTGCCTTCATTCAAGAGTTTGGATGCCATATCTGCCAAACCATCTTTGCCTTGAGGATTACTCAAATGTCCTGCATTTTCAAATACCAGCTGTATTGTCACGATAGGAATGTATTTTCCCTCTTCAAATACAACAGGAACGGACACATCTTTTATTTTGATCTCTTTTACCATTTCGGCCATTAACACTCCTTGTAGCATAATTAAAATTATTATTATCTTTTTCATTTGCTCTTCCTAATTAATCACACGAAAGTGTGCTTTGTCGTGACGAACGCCCTTGTAAGCAATGCGATTCGAGAGTCACAACGTTTTTTTGCTTCGTTTTTTTTAAAAAAATGAAGAGAGACACAATACTACAAGCCAAATAAGAGGAAATTCAATAAAATTATTAAAATCTCTCTAAAATTTCATAAGCAGTATTACGCTTCGCAGGATTCTCACCGACATCACGTATAAGCGCTATCATTTCTTCCTGATTCATAGAGTTTGCCGCACCTGCGGCAGAGACAACATTCTCTTCCATCATGGTCGAGCCCAGGTCGTTCGCACCAAAAAGAAGTGCCATTTGACCAATGTACGATCCTTGCGTTACCCAGGAACTCTGGATATTCGGTACATTGTCCAGAAACAGTCTTGCCACTGCCAAATAACGTAAATACTGGTTTGAAGTCGTCTTGGTGATCGTCGGGAGTTCACGTTTCAACTGTGTATGATCACTCTGATACGACCACATGATGAAAGCCCTGAATCCGCCTGTTTCATCCTGCAACTGTCGTACATAATCCCAGTGCTCTACGATCTCACGTGTGGTCTCAACTGTACCGTACATCATCGTGGCTGTAGATTTAATACCTTGTTTATGCGCCTGACGGTGTACTTCAAGCCACTGATCCTTGTCATGCTTTTTAGGCGCAATGATATCTCTCACCCTGTCACTTAAGATCTCTGCACCTGCACCCGGGATAGAAGAGAGCCCTTTGGCTTTTAGCCGACGCAGCACTTCTGCAATACTGATCTTTGAACGGTTGGCAATGTAATCGATCTCGATCGAAGAGAAACCGTGGATCGTCACTTGCGGATATTTATTTGAGATATGCTCTACAAGATCTTCATACCAGTCGATCTCAAGCTTTGGATGTACACCGCCCTGAAACAGGATCTGTGTGCCTCCGATAGCAATCAATTCATCGATCTTCTGGTCGATCTCATCAAAACTCAGAATATACGCATCTTCTTTTTTCTCATGTGTATAAAAAGCACAAAATTTACAGTCAACCCAGCAGATATTCGTGTAATTAATGTTTCTGTCGACCACAAAAGTAGTGACACCCTTGGGATGCATCTCTTGTTTACGTGCCAGTGCCATTTTTCCCAAAGTTTTCAGATCTGCTTTTTCAATGAGTTCAACAGCTTCGTCGATGGTCATACGTTTCTGCATCGTGGTAGTCAAAACTATTCTTTCTCTTCTGTTACAGGTGTTTCTCCTGCTTCCGGTTCAACTTCAGCTTCAACTTTTGCTACCGGTTTACCCAAAGCATCCAATACCCCGTTAATGAACTGCGGAGACTTTTCATCTGCCAATTTTTTTGCCAATTCAACTGCTTCATTAATGATGATGGCTTTATCTGTCTTGGCTACCAATATTTCATAGGCACCCAGTCTCAAAATTGCTTTTTCTACTTTACCAATGCCATCATAATCCCAGTCTGTCAAATGTTTATCGATCTCTGCATCAAGCATAATGAGGTTTTCAATGGTACCGTCAAAAAGAGTATGCGAGAACTCTCTTTGCTTATTACGGATCTTGTCTTCTTCCAAGATCTCATCTGAAAAATTTGCAATGTTTTCATTTCCGAGATCATAGGCATATAAGAGTCCTACAACTGCTGTTCTAGCTTGGTGTCTTGTTGCCATATTAATCTAATTCCCCATATAAATTTATAAGCTCGATCAAACCTACCATGGCTTCCGCACCTTTGTTTCCTGCTTTGGTTCCTGCTCTTTCGATCGCCTGTTCAATGCTGTCAACGGTCAATACACCGAAAGTCGCCGGTTTCCCGTATTTAAGAGTCACAGAGGCCACTCCTTTGGTCGCTTCTGCCGATACATAGTCAAAATGCGGTGTAGCACCTCTGATCACAGCACCCAGACAACAGACAGCATCATATTTTCCTGAAGCCAGTGCTTTATCCAGTGCAAACGGTACTTCAAATGCGCCCGGTACCAAAATAAGATCAAGATCGTCAGCATTTCCGCCATGTCTTGCATAGGCATCTTGTGCGCCTTCTACCAGTCTGTCTGTGATAAAGTGGTTGAATCTTGCATTGATGATCGCTACTTTCTTACTTTTGTCTACTTGAAGATTTCCTTCTATTATTTTCATTCATTATCCTTTATATTTTTATAGTATATCATGGGTCGGTAAACCGATTTTTTGTTTTATTCCACGATGGTACGAATCGCATCGATCTCTTTGATCAGCGCATCCAGTTTTGTCAATTCTATCATATTTGGCCCGTCACTCAAAGCGATGCTTGGGTCAAAATGTGTTTCAAAAAAGAAACCATCTACACCGACCGCTGCGGCTGCACGGGACAGATATGGTACAAATGATGCATCTCCGCCTGAGCTTGCTCCCCCGGAAGCCGGCATCTGTACAGAATGTGTAGCATCAAAAATAACCGGTGCAAACTCTCTCATGGTCTTCAGACCACGCATATCAACGACTAGATTTCCGTAACCAAAACTGGAACCTCGTTCAGTCAGCCATACCTTGTACTTCTCTGCATTCTCATACGTTACATCACCATCAAAGCCTCTGGTCTTCAGTACTTTAGCTACGGAGTGCTCCATCGCAGCAGGTGCCAGAAACTGGCCTTTTTTAATATTCACCACTGCCGGCGTTTGTGCCGCGGCAACAAGCAGGTCTGTCTGACGTGAAAGAAATGCCGGGATCTGCAATACATCCGCGACTTCAGAAACAGCAGCCGGCTGTGTATAGTCATGTACATCGGTCAGGATCTTGTATCCGAATATATTTTTGACTTCCTGAAGCATCTTGAGACCTTCATCCAAACCCGGCCCCCTAAAGGAGTCAAGGCTCGTACGGTTGGCTTTGTCAAAACTGGCTTTGAAATAAAAATCCTTGGTACAGTCTTCATGATATTTATTCAGAGATTCGGCAATGCGCATTACGTTGTCTCTACTCTCCAAAACACAAGGGCCCGCGATAAGTATCATTTTGATCCTTTAGGAAGGGCTACAAGCAGCCCTGACAATATAACCAGGATTATACCCAAAACTGTCCAAAAATCAGGTATAGGATCACCAAGCATTACACCAATTATAACGGCAAAGACAATATTACTGTATGAGATCGTCCCGACAATACCCGCTTTTGTCAACTCATACGCCTTGGTCATCAGCAGCTGTGAAGCAGTTGCAAAAACTCCTACCGCCGTTACATACATCCATTCGATCCCCTGAGGCATCACAAACTCAGCAAACATCCAGTCAAATTCTTCCGACACCGTCACATAAGGAGTGGCAAGCATCAAAAAAAGCGGCGCAATGGTACCGACACCCATAAAAGACATCACGATGGCACGCGTATCATAATAGGTTCTGAGTTCTCTGATGGAAGTGTAGGCCAAAGCTGCACCGATACCTGAGAAGATACCCAGAATATCATACTTGGTAAAAGTACCGCCTTCTGGCTGTGCAACCAGAAGAATACCGACAAAACCAATGACAATGGCAAGGAGTGCACTCCTGGGCAACTTTTCATTGAGAAATAGATAGGCAAAGATCGCCACAAAGATCGGTGAGGTTTTATTGTAGGTGACTGCTGTTCCCAGAGGTATATGCGCCATGATGTAAAAATAGGCCAAGAGTGCCGCAAAGCCTATAGAACCGCGAAAAAGAAGTAAAAAAGGTTTTCCCCCTTTTTGTTTTAACGGTACTTTATAGATAGCCAGACCTACCAGAATCACACCAAAGATATTTCTGAAAAAGGTTACTTCCACAGGAGGCAATACCTGCGAAACGACTTTTGCAAAACCACCCATCGCAGCAAAAGAGAGTGAAGCAAGCAGCATAAACAGAATACCTCTGTCCATGTTTTTAATATAGTGTTTCAAAACAACCCTTTTTTTGCTAATTTTTTCGGAAGTGTAGCATAAAATCACTCTGCAATGCTAAGCATTCAGCACCCAAGGGTATTTGTCCCTTCGGTCAGGCATGTTAAGAGGTCTTTGGCTACAATTTCTTTATGGATAAAAGCGAATTTTATAGGAAACTGCTTACTTTTCCAAACGGTGCCAATGATGTTTTGTATCAGGGGAAACGTTATCTTTTGAGAAAAGAGGCATTGCTTGACGGAAAACTCATCAAGATCTACGCAGAAGATCTTTCGTCTAAAGATATTGTCAGTGGCAATTACTACCCTACGATGAAAAACGGCATGTTGAAACCCTGTGAGATGAGCGATGAAAAAGTGATCGATTTCGTCTTACATGCACAGGTCATCTAATTCTTTTTGCCGTCAAGTCTCCATACAGTATTAGATCTTTCAGTACAGCTTTCTCTGCAATACCGTCTTTGCCTATCGCAATCATCAATTCACCTCTGTTACTCTGAAAAAGCTTTTGATAGACGATCGCGGTCAAATAATCAAACTCTCCTTTGCCAAGTGCTTTTTCATAGGCAGCATGCTGTTTGGCATCGGGAACTACGATGCTGACTTTCCCATTCTGTTTTTCCGCACCTACAGCACTGAGTTCATAGCTTCCTGCCTTATTGAAATCTATGATCTTTGAAAGATTGAAATAGAGTGTAAGCAGATCATCCTTGCTGTAAAAGTCAAGTACTTTGCTATCATTCTGGTAGACTTTTCCCGCTCTTTTTTTGATGTAGAATTTTGTCACCTTTTTGTTTTTATGATCAATGACATAGCGTTTGACATCTGCTTTGCTGCCATGACTCCTACGCACTTCCAGACTGTCGGATACAAGTATCCCATCCACCACATGCCCCTTACTGATATAGTACTCCTGCCGATTTTGACTTAAACGTTTCACGATACCAGTTGTTTTGGCACTTACTTTAATAGTATATGTATTGCCGTTTGTTTCAAGATGCGCCTTACTCACACCCAGTTTACCGAATATCCCGTAACTGACACTGTAGGTCGCGTCAAGATTCTTTACTGCTGCATAGCTTGTACAGCTCAGCAGCATGATGACAAACAGTATTGTTTTTTTCATTCCGTTTCTCCTGTATAATTGAAAGTAATTCTACTATAATATCGTGTATAAATGTGTAAGGAAAGAAATATGCCGATAGCCGAACAAAATGCCACACAATCCCTAAAAGTCATCGATACCTTGGATACCGATATCATTACCACCGTACAAACACAGCTTGCACCACTGTATGACAGATTTCCTCTTCTTGCAACCGATTATTTTGGTGTACCTCTTGCCAATATTCTTGCTGCTACGTTGATCTTTTTCATTATGCTGGGGCTAAGAAAAATCTTTACAAAGATCATTTTAGTCTTTTTACAAAATTTGGCAAAAAATACCAAAACATACTATGATGACCGTATTATTTCTGCACTAAAAGGGCCTATACGTTTTGTTTTTGTCATCGTTGCTATACATCTTTTCTTTTTATTAACATTTTCGGAACCCAAAATCATTAAAAATATTTTGGATACACTGTTGGTCTATGCGCTTTTCTGGGCAATTTTGGCTGTCATTGAAGCACTTCGCGGTCTTGTTTATGAAGCCACAGCAAAATTCAACAAAGACCTCTCCAAAGAAATGGGGAATTTTATTATTACAATGATCAAAATTCTTGTCGGAGGTGCAGGTCTGGCAGGAATGCTTATGGTCTGGGGTATTAATGTCACTGCTGTAGTCGCTTCTTTGGGACTTGGAGGATTGGCATTCGCACTCGCAGCCAAAGATACGGCATCCAATCTTTTTGGTTCTTTTGCACTGCTGGCTGACAAATCCATCCGTATTGGGGAGTGGATCAAAGTAGACGGTGTAGAAGGTGTGGTTGAAGATGTAGGTATGCGAACAACAAAGATACGTTCATTTCAAAAATCTCTCATCACGGTACCAAACTCTATTGTTGCAAACCATCCCATAGAAAATTTTTCACGTAGGGGTATTAGACGTATCAAAATGCATATTGGTCTGACCTATGCAACGAACTCTGAACAGATCATGCAGATCATTAAAGATATTAAAACCATGTTGCAGGAACATGAAGGTATTTCACAAGGGGACTCTTTAATGGTTAATTTTGACACCTTTGGAGACTCATCACTGAATATTTTCATCTATACCTTTACCAAAACGGCCAACTGGGCAAAGTACTTAGGAATTCGGGAAGATATTCATTTCAAGATCATGGGGATCGTTGAAAAGAACGGATCAGGTTTTGCCTTTCCTTCGCAAAGTATTTATGTGGAGCAGATGCCAGACAAAATGGAAAAATAAAATTTCGCTATAATTCCATTAATTATCATAGAAAGAATATTATTATGCAAGAACAAACACTCAAGAAAGTAGCCATCGTCGGTCGTCCAAATGTCGGGAAATCTTCCCTTTTCAACCGTCTGGCACGACAAAGAGATGCCATTACTTCAGATATGTCCGGAACGACCAGGGACATTAAAAAACGTGTGGTGACTATTTCGGGAAACCGTGATTTTGAAGTCATTGATACCGGCGGTATCGATTATTCCTCTGAGCTTTTTTCCAAGGTAGCCGAGTTTTCACTGCGTGCTGCAGAGCAGGCCGACATTATCATCTACATGGTAGACGGGAAAACTCTGCCTTCAGATGAGGATAGAGAACTCTTCTATAAGTTGCAGGCACAAAACAAACCACTGGCACTTGTGGTCAACAAAATAGACAACGACAAAGAAGAAGAACGTTACTGGGAATTTTTGGAATTCGGTGCAGATGCCACTTTTCCTATGTCTGTCAGCCACAACCGTTATTTCAATGACTTTTATGTCTGGATGGAAGAGCATATTCCTGCTCTAGAAGAAGCGGAAGCGGATCTTGTACTTGAAGAAGATACAGAAATCGACCCTTTTGATGAGATCGTACGTGATATCAATGCAGAACCTGAAGAAGTTGACAATAAGATCCGTGTTGCCATCATCGGACGTGTCAATACCGGTAAATCTTCATTGCTCAATGCACTCCTGGGAGAAGAACGCTCTGTGGTCTCTGATGTTGCCGGAACTACCATTGACCCTATTGATGAAATGATCGAACATAATGATCATGAGATCACTTTTATAGACACTGCGGGTATACGAAAAAGGAGCAAGATCGTAGGCATAGAAAAATATGCACTCGCACGAACGACTGAAATGCTTAAAAAAGCGGATCTTGTTCTTCTCATGCTGGATTCCACCACACAGATCTCTGAGTTGGATGAAAGAGTCGCAGGTCTTATTGAAGAGTACCGTCTTGCCTGTCTTATTGTCCTGAACAAATGGGACATCAATGAAGACCGCAGCTATGAAGAGGTCGTTGATGACTTCCGTGATGAGCTCAAATTCCTGCACTACGCACCTTTTATTACGATCTCCGCAAAAACGGGTCTGCGTGTGCACAAAATACTCGACCAGATCACAGATATTTACAAACGTTACCAACAGCGTATCCCAACTTCTGAACTCAATGAGACTCTGCGTCAAGCCATCAGAAGACACCATGTACCTGCACATAACGGTGCTGTTGTCAATATTAAATTTGCCACGCAATACGAAACAAAACCACCGAAGATCGCACTCATCTCCAACAGACCGGAGTTCATACATTTCTCATACAAACGTTACCTCTCAAACTTCTTCAGGTCAAAATTTGACTTTGAAGGTGTACCTTTGGACATTGTCGCGCGTAAACGTGGTCAGCGTGTGGATGACGATGAGGATCTATTGTATTAATTTTTCTTTTCTTAACGCTTAACGCTTAACGCTTAACGCTTTCCTGCTATAATTTTGAAAAACTTCATAGTTAGGAATTAAAAATGCGCGTACTCACAGGAATTCAGGCTTCGGGAAAACTCCATATAGGAAACTATTTTGGTGCCATGAAGCCGATGATCGAGCTTCAGGAAGAGAATGAACTCTTTACTTTTATAGCCAACTACCACTCTCTTACCACTTCCAAAGATGCAGAAACACTGAGACAATATACAATAGATGCAGCGGTAGACTACCTCTCTGTCGGTCTTGATCCGAAAAAAACAACTTTCTGGGTACAGAGTCATGTACCAGAAGTCCTTGAACTCTACTGGATACTCTCCAAATTTACCCCTATGGGACTGCTTGAACGAGCCCACTCCTACAAAGACAAGGTTGCCAAAGGGATCTCGGCGAACCATGCACTTTTCTCCTATCCTGTACTGATGGCAGCCGATATTCTGCTTTACGACACGCAGAAAGTACCAGTAGGAAAAGATCAGATCCAGCACGTAGAGATGACTCGTGACATCGCCATAAAATTCAATAACGAATATGGTGAGATCTTTGTTCTGCCGGAGCATGTGGTCCAGGAAGAAGTGGCAACCATTCCGGGGATCGACGGACAAAAAATGTCCAAGTCTTATGACAATGCCATTGACCTTTTTATGCCTGAGAAACCCCTTCAGAAAAGATGTAACAAGATCCTCTCCTCCTCAACACCACTTGGGGAACCGTTAGATTGGGAGGGGTGTAATATTTATGATATTGCTGCACTGTTCCTGAATGACGAAGAAAAACTGGAACTGCAGGAACGGTATAAGAGCGGTAAAGAAGGATATGGGCACTTTAAAAAGTACCTCAAAGAGCTCATCTGGGAAGAGCTGGCTGAAGCACGTGAAAAAAGAGAATACTACCTCAGCCATTTGGATGAAGTCAATGATATTTTGGCTTTTGGTGCGAAAAAAGCCAAAAGCATTGCAGATGCGAAAATGGAAAAGGTAAGAGCGGCTATAGGACTATAGTCTCCACCTTCAATACTTTTCCAAAGATATGTTTTACACTCTCTTTGGAGATCTCACCCGTTGCATAAAGCTTCAGATCAAGATCTCCCTCATTTAAATGTCCATATTCCTGACTCAAGGCCAAAGAATACTGTGCAATGGCATCTCCGGTATGAATCAAATTTAACCTTCTTTGCATCACATGTTCTATGACCTCTGATACAAGAGGGTAATGCGTACAGCCAAGTACAATAGTATCTACATCAGATTCCCTCATAGGACGCAGCCAGTTTTCAAGCATTGTTCTGGTTTCTTCTGTATCTATCTCACCCTTTTCTATCTGCTCTACCAAACCGGGACAAGCCTGTTCAAAAAGTGTCACTTCTTGCTTTTTAGACAGATCACTTGCAAGCTTCTGGTATTTCTCACCCTTTAACGTAGCCGGTGTTGCCAACACGCCTACTTTTCCTGTTTGCGTCTGTTCAAATGCCGGCTTTATCCCCGGCTCTGTTCCTATGACCACCAAGGAGGAGTAAGCTTCGCGTATCTGCTTGACGGCAGCAGATGTCGCTGTATTACAGGCAATAATAAGTCCGTCTATTTGGTGTTGTTCTACAAGGTATCGGGTAACATCAAGGCTGTATTGGAGGATTTGTTCGGGGGTTTTTTCACCGTAAGGTGCATTTTTAGTGTCAGCAACATAAAAGATCTCTGCCCCTTTGATCACTTCGGTCAGTGCCTTGACAATCGTCAAACCACCCAAACCAGAGTCGAATACTCCTACTCGGAGCATACGGATTGATAATTGATGATTGATAATTGATGATTTTTTTTTCATTGTGTCATACTTTTGGTAGAAATCAGAATAGCAGTTAAAAGTTTGATAATGGAGGTTAATTCATGTTGCAATGATTGTACATGTATACTGGTTTTATCTAAATAATCCGTTTCAATCAACAACAGAATCCAGTATCTTGTCTCTTTTGCTTCTTTAAGTGAAATTGATAATTTAGAGATGAAATCTTTTTTACTTTGTGCATCTTGTGATTCAGTTACATTTGCACCAATAGAAGTACCTGAACGCAAAAGCTGTTTAGATAAAACAAATTCTTTCTTTTCATTACTTAAATATTTATAAAGATTGACAATGCGAACAGCAAATTGAAAAGAAAGCTCAAGAATCTCATTTTCCCGCTCTTTCATCATCAATCCTCCATCTTCAATCTTCCATCCGAAAAGTCAAACGGCTTTTCGCTACTCGTTCATCATTGACAAAAACTCTTCGTTTGATTTTGTTTTCATCATTTTAGAGAAGAGGAACTTAAGACCTTCCACCTCTTCCATATTCTGCATCGCATTTCTAAGTGCCCAGACTTTCTGAAGGGTTTCAGGATCTACCATCAACTCCTCTTTTCTTGTACCGGATTTCGTCACATCGATCGCAGGGTAGATACGTCTTTCAGAAACATGACGGCTGAGAACGACTTCAGAGTTACCTGTCCCTTTGAATTCTTCAAAGATCACTTCATCCATACGTGATCCCGTGTCTATCAGCGCAGTGGCAATGATGGTCAGAGAACCACCCTCTTCTATATTTCTTGCCGCACCAAAGAAACGTTTTGGTTTATGCAGAGCATTAGCATCCACACCACCCGAAAGTACTTTACCTGAACTTGGTGTCACGGTGTTGTAGGCACGTGCCAGTCTGGTGATGGAGTCAAGCAAAATGACCACATCTTTTCCCATCTCCACACGTCTTTTTGCTTTTTCTATGACCATTTCGGCAGTTCGTACATGGTTCTGTGCAGGAAGATCGAATGTTGAAGCATACACTTCACCTTTGACCGAACGCTGCATATCTGTCACCTCTTCAGGTCTTTCATCAACCAGCAATACCATTAAAGAAGCATCCGGGTTGTTGTACGTTACACCATGTGCCAACTCTTTAAGCAATTCTGTTTTACCTGTTCTTGGCGGTGCAACAATAAGTGCTCTCTGCCCTTTACCAATAGGAGAGAAAAGATCAAGAACACGTCCTGTCATTTTCATTGGGTTGTATTCCATTTTAAGTTGTTCAGAGGCATATAGAGGTGTTAAGTTGTCAAAAAGCGGTCTCTGTTTAGATTTTTCAGGAGCCAGATAGTTGATCGCTTCGATCTTGAGCAAGGCATAATACTTCTCCTGATCTTTCGGAGGACGAACCTGTCCTGTGACGATATCTCCGTTTCTCAATGCAAAACGTTTGATCTGAGTAGAACTTACGTAGGTATCGTTACTTGAGTTCGCGAAGTTCCCGTCTATCGAACGAAGGAATCCATACCCGTCATTCATTACTTCAAGGATCCCGGTATAAAGGATGAACCCACCCTGGCTGACCTGTGATTTTAAAATTTCAAAAATAAGGTCTTTACGCTGAAATTCATTAGGATTTTCAACTTTAACCTCTTTGGCTATGGTCACAAGGTCATCAAGTGGTTTTTGCTGGAGATCTTCGATCTTGTAGCCTTGTACAGGTACGTGGGTTCTGTTTTTTCTGTTGGCACCGTTGCCATTAGAAGATTTTTTTGTGTCGCTCATAAGTCCTCTTATTTTGGGGTTGAATTTAAACCTAATCAGGTATTGAATTGTAGATATACGATAACGTTCTACCGTGTAGTGGTGCTATTATATTCCTTTTAAACTGAAAAGTCAACCAGAAGTGCTCTGCTTACAGCAAAGCATAAAAAAGTAATGGCGGGTAGAGCCCCACACCCATCAGAAAAAACCATGAAGGGATCTTCCACTCAAGCATTGCAGAAAGGTCTGCAGGTACGTTTTGTCTAATGAAAATACTTTTGATCAATTCGATCTTGTAAAAAAGATCAAAGACCTTAAATGTCAGTATGAGTATCATATAGAGATTCAACATATCCGTGACCACTACCACAAACAGTACAAAATAAAAAGAGGGGTGCATCAGGAAGAAAGCAAAGATACTCTTCCTGTACCAGACATAGAGCCTTTCCACCACACCGTAGAGTGTATCTGCTTTCTGCATATAAGCTTCAAAAAGTTCCAGAACAACTAAAATAGCTACAAAAGTGAGAATATTTTCCATGCAGGATTTTACCCATATTTAGGTAAAATCCATCATTCAATACACGTAGGGTCGGTGAACCGACCCTACGGAAGAGGGATCTTTTGGCAGAAATAGCATGTACCCATTGTAATCTTACGTTTGATGAATCTGTCATGATCACAGAGAAGCAAAATGACAAAGAGCTCAACTTCTGCTGTAAAGGATGCCAGGGTGTCTACCATCTGCTTGAGAGCGAAGGGCTAGATACCTTTTACGACAAACTTGGCAATACCACCCTTCAGCCTGCCAGTACACAGATCTCTGCAGATCTTGAAAAGTTTGATCTTGAAGGCTTTAAGAACAAATATATTAAAAGTACCGAAGACGGTCTTTCTGAAATCCACCTCATCATTGAGGGGATACACTGTTCCGCCTGTGTCTGGCTCAATGAAAAAGTCCTGCACAAAACAAATGGTATTATAGAAGCCAGCATCAACTACACCAACAACAAAGCCAAAGTAGTCTGGGATCCTGAAGAGGTAAAACTTTCACAGATCATAGAAACCATCCGTTCCATCGGCTACAATGCCTACCCTTATGATCCTTCTTTACAGGAAGAACGTGCGAACAAAACCAAAAAAGAGTACTATTCACGTATTCTTGTAGCCGTATTCGGGAGCATGAATATCATGTGGATCGCGATTGCACACTATGCCGGTTACTTTACGGGAATGCAGCAGAACTTTAAAGACATTCTGAATGTGGCAGAATTCATACTGGCAACCCCGGTACTCTTCTACTCCGGCTGGATCTTTTTTAGAGGCGCCTATTACGGGTTTAAGAACCACATCGTCAATATGGATACCCTGGTTGCCTCCGGTGCCCTCTCTGCATACATCTACTCTATTTACGCCATGACCACACAACACGGAGAGGTCTATTTCGATTCGGTCGTGATGATCATCACCTTTGTTCTGGTCGGTAAATACCTTGAAGTACTCAGCAAGAAACATGCGGTTGACACCCTTGACAGTATTATGGGGTCTACTCCGACGGAAGTGACCACAGTCAAGAACAGTATCAAATCCCTCGTCAGCGTTGAGAATATCCAGGTGGGGGATCTCATCGAGTTGAAACCCGGGGAAAAAGTGGTCATTGACGGTCAAGTCACCTCAGGTCAAGGCTCTTTTGACGAGTCGTCACTCACTGGAGAAAATGAACCCGTTTTCAAACAAAACGGTGATACGGTTCTCAGCGGATCCATCTGTCTGGACTCCGTTATACATTATGAAGCCAGTAAGGATGTCTCCGGTTCTCTCCTGACCTCCATCGTGAGCCTACTCGAAGAATCCATTACCAAAAAACCCCATATCGAGCAGCTTGCAAACACGATTTCAGGCTATTTTTCAAATATCATCCTGCTTATTGCTCTCCTCTCCTTTGCCGGATGGTATTACTGGAGCGGGAATTTTGAAACCGCACTGATCATAGGTATTTCAGTGATCGTCATCGCCTGTCCCTGCGCCCTCGGACTTGCGACGCCTATGGCAACTCTGGTAGGTATTTCCATCGCTGCCAAACGGGGCATCCTCTTTAAAGAAGCTACCTTTTTGGAAACCATGGCAAAAAGCAGACTCCTGGCACTCGACAAGACCGGTACGATCACTGAGGGAAAACCTTCTGTGATCAAAGCAGAGTTTTACGGGGATTTTGACCCGGCACTGCTTCTTGCACTGGTCAACACTTCAAACCACCCTGTCTCAAAAGGGATCGCACGTTACCTGATACAGGAAAATGATACCCTGGAGCCTGTACACATCACGGCGATCAAAAGCATTGAAGCCAAAGGAATAGAAGCAGAAGTCGATAGCAAAAAACTGCTTGGTGGAAATGCAAGTCTACTTCAGGAAAGAGGTATTAAAGTAGACACCGTATCGGAAAATACACTTTTTCTTTTTGCTGTTGACGGTACAGTGGCAGCCCGTTTCGAACTTACCGATACCATTCGTGAAGGGGCAAAAGAAGCCATTTCAGCCATACAGAAGATGGGTATAAAGATTGTCATGCTTACGGGAGACCATGAGCAGAGTGCACTGAAGGTCGCCAATGCCGTTGGCATTCAAACCATCCATGCAAAACTGCTTCCACAGGAAAAATCAGCCCTGATCCAAGACTTTCAAAAGAAAGGTGAAGTGGTCGTGATGGTTGGAGACGGGATCAACGATGCCATTGCCCTTGCCCAGTCCAACATTGCCATTGCCATGGGTCAGGGAGCGGATGTTGCCATTTCAGTGAGTGATGTTGTTCTCTTAGATGAAAGACCTCAAAGTATTTTAGATGCTTACACTCTCTCCCGAAGAACCTTCAGCGCGGTCAAAGAGAACCTTGGTTTTTCATTGTTGTATAATGTCATTGCTGTTCCGCTTGCTGTTGCAGGCTTTGTCAATCCACTTATTGCTGCACTCTCCATGTCTTTGAGTTCATTGATCGTGGTAGGCAACTCCATGCGAATCAAACTTTTAAAATTCAAGGATCTATCACATGAGTGAAAATATTGTTATCTTAATGATCGGTGTCTCCACCTTTCTTGGAGCTTTAGGGCTTATTGCTTTACTATGGGGTGTCAAGACAGGACAATTTGATGATCAGTCAAAATTCATTGATGCTGCCAGATATGATGGAGAAGAAGAACTCAGAGATGCAGTGATGATGCAGAAGAAACAAGAAATGCAAAACAAAAAAATGCAAAAGAAGAAAGCACAGAAAAAGAAAGAGGAAGAAGAAAAAAAGAAAAAGAACTATATGCCCGCAGATTAATCATTCCTATGCTATTATATGAATAAATATCAAGGAACACAACAAGGAATCTCCATCATGATCAAAAAACTATTATTGGGTACACTGCTGTGTACAGGTATCGCAACTGCGCAAAGCAGCATAGGCTTAGACATCAACAGTGACGATGTGGAACTACTAGGGGCATACAATCTTAACGAAACCATTGGCTACACCGGAGGAACAACCTATCTGGTTGATGCAAGCTATCTCCATAATGACACTGACGACCTCTTTACCCTGGGCTTAAGCGGAGAGAACGCTTTAGAGGCTGCACCCGGGCTTATTTTCGGTTTTGGTCTTAAATCAGCATTCGCAGAAAACTTTATAGCCTTTCCACTTCTTGGAAAGGTCAGATATATTCTGCCTTTTGACTCTGACATTCCGACCACTTCACTCTTTGCAAGTTTTGCCTATGCACCTTCTGTACTCACATTCTCCGACGGAGACACCTATTCTGAATTTAGGGCTGAAGCCGACATGGAAGTGATCTCAAATATCCATGTTTTTGGCGGATATCGAAATATTGAAACCAACTATGATACCTATGACTATACACTTAATGACAGTTGGTATGGCGGATTGAAACTCAGTTTCTAAATAAAGGATCCCTTATGAAAATTCTAGTCACTGGCGGTGCCGGCTATATTGGTTCCCATACGATCGTACTGTTGATCAAATCAGGATATGAAGTGGTTATTTTTGACAACTTCTGTAACAGTTCCAAAGAAGCCATTAAACGTGTCGAAAAGATCGTAGGTCAGACACTTGTAGCTGTTGAAGGGGATGTCCGTAACAGAGATGACCTTCATGCCGTATTCAACACCCATAAGATCGATGCAGTCATCCACTTTGCAGGATTGAAAGCAGTTGGAGAATCCGTAGAACAACCTTTAAGATATTATGACAACAATGTCAATGGTACTGTCGTTCTGTGTGAAGTCATGGCAGCACACGAATGCAAATCCATTGTTTTTTCCTCTTCCGCAACGGTCTATGGAGATCCGCATACCACACCAATCCTGGAAAACTTCCCTCTTTCAGCAACCAATCCTTACGGAAGATCCAAACTTTTTGTGGAAGAGATACTCAGGGATCTGTATGTTTCAGACCATGACTGGAAGATCGTCCTGCTTCGCTATTTCAATCCTGTAGGCGCACATGCCTCAGGAACGATAGGGGAAGACCCCAACGGGATCCCCAACAATCTCATGCCCTTCATTGCACAGACTGCCGTGGGAAAACGTGCCTGTCTTTCTGTATTCGGTGATGATTATGATACCCATGATGGTACCGGCGTACGAGACTACATCCATGTGATGGATCTGGCAGACGGCCATGTTAAAGCTTTAGATAGAATAAAGGATTTTACCGAAGTCATGACCATCAATCTCGGTACCGGTACCGGATACTCTGTGCTTGATATGGTCAAAGCCTTTGAAAAAGCATCAGGTCAGGAAGTACCCTACTGCATTGCACCCAGACGTCCCGGGGACATTGCCACCTGTTATGCCGACCCCTCTTATGCCAAAACGATCCTTGGCTGGAAAGCACAAAGAAGTATCAAAGAGATGTGTGAAGACACCTGGAGATGGCAAAGTAACAATCCAAACGGATATAAGCACAGTTAATAGTGGGATGATTTGATATAGGTATCAAAGTTTATTAAACAAATATCAAACTCATTTGTTACACCTGCACCTCTTATGTTATAATATATTATATACAATATAAAGGGGTGAAATTAATGGCAATACCATCTTCCATTTTCAGAGAATACGATATCCGGGGCATTTATGAAAAAGAGCTCAATGAACAGTCAGTTAAACTCATAGGCTATTATCTTGGTCAACAAATAGGTGAAGGCAATGTCGTCTCCATCGGTTATGATGCAAGATCCCACTCTCCTGTTTTAAGAGATTATCTTACATCCGGACTGAATGCAGCAGGCTGCAAAGTCCTGGATATGGGTATGGTCGCAACACCGGTCAACTACTACAGCAATTATATTGATTTTAACGGCTTAACCACTGACGCTTCTATTATGATCACAGGCTCACACAATCCCTCAGAGTATAATGGCTTCAAGATCACAGTGGGTCAAAGTCCATTTTTCGGAGACGACATCTATGCTCTCGGTGACGAGATCATTACCAATCAGAACAGAGTCATCCCTGACAATACAGAAAAAACTGACATTGATGTGAAAACACCCTATATTGACTACATGACCAAACAGTTTGCTCCATTAAAGGGTCTCGATAAAAAGATCGTCATAGACTGTGGAAACGGTGTGGCCGATACGGTGATCACCGATATCTTTGATGCTTTGGAATTTAACTATATCGGACTTTACTGTGAACCGGATGGTACCTTTCCCAACCACCATCCAGACCCTTCCGTAGAAAAAAACCTTGCCGATGTTAAAGTGGCTTTGGAGAAAGAGGGAGATATTGCTTTTGCCTATGACGGAGATGCAGACCGTATTGCTGTACTGACACACAAGCATAACATTAAAGGTGACCAAATGGCGCTGCTTTATGCCATGAAGATGGAAAACCCTACGGTCATCGGAGAGGTCAAGTGTTCACAAGTGATGTATGATGAATTGGAACGCCGTGGCGCCAAAGCCATTATGTACAAGACCGGGCACTCCAACCTGAAGGTCAAAATGAAAGAGACAAATGCAGATCTTGCCTGTGAAGTCTCCGGCCATATCTTCTTCAAGAACCGTTATTTCGGTTATGATGATGCTATTTATGCCACGCTGAGAATGCTGGAACTCATTGCAGACGGCATTGACCTGGATGCAGAGATCGATGCGCTTCCACAAGTCTTTTCCACAGAAGAGCTAAAAGTGGAGACCACGGAAGAGGAAAAATTTGCCATTATTGACAAAGTCAAAAAACTTCTGAAAGATCCTCCAAGTGATTTTCCAAAGATCATCAATATCATCGATGTGGATGGTGTACGTATCAACTTTGAAAAAGGCTGGGGACTGGTGAGAGCCAGTAACACCACACCGGTACTTGTGACACGATTCGAATCAACAGATGAAGCCCTGGCAAAAGAGTATGAAGAAAAAGTCAATGCTTTAATTAAAACTGCAAAAGGATTAGTATGATAAACAAACTCTATTTTAACTCAAGCAACAAAACTGTCCAGAAAAAAGCTTTTGATGCCATTCAAAAGGAGCAGGACAATATTGGCTATTATGCTCTTCCCGATCAGGACATCACAGAGATACTGAAGTATTGCGACTCAATACCAGATGAAATCGATACAATTGCAGTCATAGGGATAGGAGGAAGTTCTTTGGGAGCCAAAGCTGTTTACAATTTCCTCAAACCGGTCAAAGAACTTCAACGAAAACTTTATTTCTTTGAAAGTACCGACCCCATTGAGATCAGTGATCTTCTTTCTCATCTCAACATGAAAAAGACCCACTTTCTCATTATTTCAAAATCGGGAACAACCGTAGAGACTTTTGCACTGTACAAATATATTTATTCTATTCAAAGTGATGCCTCAGCCTATACCTTTATCACTGATCCCGGATCTCCTTTAGAGAAATATGCCCAGGAACTCAATACAACAGTACTCCACCTGGCAGATAATGTCGGAGGCAGATTTTCTGTACTCTCCAATGTAGGTCTTGTACCTCTACTCTTGTGTGGTGTAGATATACAGGCGCTCCTCAACGGTGCCAAAAAGATAAAACAGAGTTTCTTTGAAGACGGATATATCAAAGATATT